>NZ_JBFAZA010000002.1:0-29439 GCF_040681595.1 Amycolatopsis sp. NPDC051716
CGGGCGGTTCCGCGCCCCCATGTGGGCGTTGGGGTGCGTTGAACGCACCGAAGGCCGCCTTGGGTGCGTTCAACGCAACCAAGGCCACATTGGGGCGCTCGGGGACCGGGTCGCTGTCACTGAACTTCGGACGCGCGACACTAGAAGCCCAGCACCGGCCGGTCGAGCGCGCTGAGCGACGCCGACCGGTCGAGCGTGCCGCGCACCGACGTCGTGGTGCCTTCGGCGTGGATCACATGGTCCACGCCGAGGTCGCCGCGGATCGAGCCGGCCGGGCCCGCCTCGTCGAACGACTGGCTCGTCTTCGCCAGGCCCCATGCCGGGCCCAGCTGGCCGCCCGCCTCGTGCTTCTGGCCCACGTCCAGGACGCCCGCGATCTGGCCGGTCGCGTACTGCTCGGACGTGGCGCCCACCCCGCCCAGCCCGCCCAGGTCGACCGCCTGGCCCGACGACCTCCTGGCCGACAGCGCGCCGTGGAGGTTGCCGGCGAAGGTGCCGCGCCAGCCCGTGTCGAGTTGCTCCGCGTTCTGGCTGAGGACGTCGATGCCCTCCGGGAGCCAGATGCCGTGGCTGGTGCCCTCGCCGATGCCGAGGCGGCGCTCGGCCGAACCCGCCAGGCCGGGGGCGATGGTCAGGTCCCGCGAGGCGCCCTGACCGAGCCGCTGGCTGTTCGCCGTGGTCGCCGAGATCCGGCCCAGCCGCAGCGCGTGCTGGCTGGTGCGGACCAGCGATTCGCTCTCGCGCTCCGAAGAGTCCGTGGTGTTCTGCCAGCCCTCGCGACGGACGGCCGCCGATTCCGAGAGGTTGTTGATCAGCAGGGCGCCCGCCACCTCCTTGGCGACGAAGTCGTGACGGGTCGCCGTCACGGCCTCGCGGGCGGACGACGTCTCGTTCTCGGTCGCGGTCGAGATTTCGCGGTCGAGCGTGCCGTCGTGGCGGTGGTCGACCGGGAGGGAGATCCGGTCGAGCGGCAGCGTGATGTCGGTCTGGGTGGCGAGTGCCGTGGCCGGGGCCGCGAAAAGCAGCGCGACGGGCGCCGCGCCCGCGGCGACCTTGGGCAGATAGCCGCTTTTGCGCCTGCTGTGCTTACCCATGCGGCGGACGATACTTCCCCGCTCAATCGAACGCACGTCCACCCGTGACCAGCGAGTATGTTCACCCACATGACCACCACCGCTCTCATAACCGGCGCCACGGCGGGCATCGGCGCGCAGTTCGCGCGCACGCTCGCCGCCGAGAAATACGACTTGGTGCTCGTCGCCCGTGACGCCGCGCGGCTGGCGTCCTACGCCGCTGAGCTGCGGGAAAAGCACGGCGTCGCGGTGGAGGTGCTGCCCGCCGATCTGTCCGAAGTGGAGGGTCGGACGGCGGTTGAGGAGCGGCTCGCCGGTGCTCCCATCGACCTCCTGGTCAACAACGCCGGCTTCGGGCTGAACGGCGACTTCTGGACCATCCCGCCGGACGCGCTGCAGCGCCAGCTCGACGTCAACGTCACCGCCGTCCTGCGGCTCACCCGGGCCGTGCTGCCCGGCATGATCGAGCGCGGTCACGGCGAAATCATCCAGGTCAGCAGCGTGGCGGGCTTCTTCAGCGGCCGCGGCTCGACGTACACGGCCAGCAAGAACTGGGTCACGTCCTTCACCGAAGGCATCGCGGCGTCGCTGCCGAAGGGCGTCCGGATGATGGCCCTGTGCCCCGGCTTCACGGCCACCGAGTTCCACGAACGGGCCGGCATCGGCAAATCCGGCCCGAAAATCGCCTGGCTGGGTGTCGAACAGGTGGTCGGCGAGGCGCTCGCGGACCTGCGCCGCGGCAAGGTGATCTCCGTGCCGAGCCTGCAGTACAAGGCCGTCGTCGCGATCGGCGGCCTGCTGCCGCGCGCGGTGCTGCGCCGGATCAGCGGCGGCTTCGGCGGCAAGGGCCGCACCTGAGTAGGGCTGTCCCCACCTTCGAGACGCGCGTCTGCACCAGGGTGGTCCGGCGGCGGGCTCAATAGCGTTTTGCCCATGACAACTGGGTGGCACGAGGCAGCCGACGCGGTCCGGCTGGAGGCTGTGCGCAAGGAGTACGGCGACGGCGTGGTCGCGCTGGACGGGGTCTCGATCGCGTTCCCGCGCGGCGGGTTCACCGCGGTGATGGGCCCGTCCGGCTCGGGCAAGAGCACCTTCCTGCACTGCGCGGCCGGCCTCGACCGGCCCACGTCCGGCCGGGTCGTGCTCGACGGCCAGGACCTCGACGGCAAGAACGAGACCTACCTGACGAAGCTGCGGCGCGACCGCGTCGGCTTCGTCTTCCAGGCGTTCAACCTGCTCCCGGCGCTGACGGTCGAGCAGAACGTCGTGCTGCCGCTGCAGCTGGCCGGCAAGCGCCCGGACAAGCGGCTGGTGGAACGGATCCTCGCGCACGTCGGGCTCGACGGGCGCCGCAAGCACCTGCCCGGCCAGCTGTCCGGCGGGCAAGCGCAGCGCGTCGCGATCGCGCGGGCCCTGGTCACCGACCCGGCCGTGCTGTTCGCCGACGAGCCGACCGGCGCGCTCGACACCCGGACGGCGTCCGAAGTGCTCGGCCTGCTGCGCGACTCGGTCCGGTCTTCGGGCCAGACGGTGATCATGGTGACGCACGACCCGGTCGCCGCGTCCTACGCCGACGACGTCGTGTTCCTGGCCGACGGCCGGATCGCCGGCCGGCTGGCCCGGCCGACCGCCGAAGCCGTCGCCGAGCGGATGACCCACCTCGGGGCCTGGGACCGGCTGGCGGTGCGCGCCTGATGTTCAAGCTGGCCCTGCGAACCCTCCGCCTGCGCAAAGGCGGCTTCCTGGCGACGTTCGTCGCCGTGTTCTTCGGCGCGCTGGTCGTCTCGGCGTGCGGTGGCCTGATGGAGACCGGCATCCGGTCCGAGACGCCGGTGCAGCGGCTGGCCGCGGCGCCGATCGTCGTCGGCGGGCAGCAGACGCTCAAGCTGCCGAAGGAGGACCCGGCGGCCCTCGAGCCCGAGGACAAGCACAAGTTCGAGAACGCGACCCTGCCCGAGCGCGTCCGGCTCGACGCCGGCCTGGCCGGCCGCCTGCGCGCGGTTCCCGGCGTCACGGACGTCGTCGGCGAGATCAGCTTCCCGGCGCAGATCGGCGCCGCGAGCGCCCTCGGCCACGCGTGGGACTCCGCCGTGCTGACGCCGTACGCGCTCAGCGGCCAGGCGCCGAAGCCGGGCGAAGTCGTCGTCGACGCCGGGCTCGGGCTCGCCGTCGGGGACACGCTGCCGATCGCCGCGCACGGCACCGCCGGCCGGTACCGGATCTCCGGGATCGCCCACGCGCCGCAGGCCATGCAGGACGCGGCGGTCTTCTTCGCCGCTCCGGACGCCGAACGGCTCTCCGGGCACCCGGGCCGCTTCGACACCATCGGCGTCTTCGGGGGTGACGTCGCCGCCGTGACTGCGGCCGTCGGGGACGCCGGCGTGGTGGCGACCGGTGTCGACCGCGGCGCCTTCGAGTTCCCCGAGACGGGCCGGAGCGGCGAGAACCTGATCGTGCTGGCCGCCGTCTCGGGCGGGCTCTCGGCGCTGGTCATGGTGTTCGTCGTGGCGGGCACGCTGACCCTGTCGACGCAGCAGCGCCAGCGCGAACTCGCGCTGCTGCGCGCGGTCGGCACGACCCCGCGCCAGCTGCGGCGGATGGTGCTCGGCGAGGCGCTCGTCGTCGGGGTGCTCGCGGTCGGCGTCGCGGTGGTGCTCGGCCCGGTGCTCGGGGAGTGGCTGTTCGGTCAGCTCGCCGGCCACCACGTCGTCCCGGACGTGCTGCGGTACGAGCAGGGCTGGGTCCCGGCGGTGGTCGCCGCAGGTGCGTCGCTGCTGGCGGTCGTGGGTGCTTCCTTCGTGGCGGGACGGCGTGCGTCGCGGATCCGCCCGACCGAGGCGCTCGCCGAAGCCGCCGTCGAGCGGCGCTGGCTGACGCCGATCCGGCTGATCGTCGCGATCCTGTGCTTCGCGGGCGGGACGGCGCTCGGCATCGTCACGGTCGCGGTGATGACCGGCCCGGTCGCGGCCAGCACGGCCGGCCCGGCGGTGATGCTGTGGGCGTTCGGGCTCGCGGCGATCAGCCCCGGCGTGACGAAGCTGATGGCCACGCTGCTGCGCTGGCCGGTGGAGGCGCTCACCGGCGTCAACGGCCGGGTCGCGCTGCGCAACACCCGCGTCGGCGCGGTGCGGGCGGCCGGTGCGGTCACCCCGATCATGCTCGCGGTCGGCATCGCGACCGCCAACATCTACCTGCAGACGACCCAGGAAGCCGTCTCCAACCAGGCCTACACCGAGGACCTGCGCGCGGACGCCGTCGTCGCCGCGCCGGGCGGGCTCGACCCCGCGGTGCTGGGCCGGGTGCGTGCGGTGCCGGGCGTCGCCGGGGCCTCGGAGTACGTCACCAGCACGGTGTTCGTCGAGAAGCCGTTCGACTCGGACCAGCACGACGACGGCCGGCCCGCGCTGGGTGTGAGCGAGCTGACCGGGAACGCCGTCGAGGTGCCTTCGACGTTCGGCCACCACGTCGGCGACACACTGTCGCTGCGGCTCGGCGACGGCACGCCGGTGGACGTGCGGGTCACCGCCGTCACCGACCAGCGCCCCGGGTTCGAACGGCTCGTGCTGCCCGCGGAACTGCTGGCCCCGCACACGACGCTCGGGCTCGCCCCGCAGCTGCTGGTCCGCGCCGCTCCCGGCGTCGACCCGGCGACCCTGACTACGCGCCTGCGCGAAGCGACCGCCGGGCTGCCGGTGGCCGTGGGCGATCGCGGCGCGCTGATCGCGGCGCACGCCAAGGGCAACGAGGTCGGCGCCTGGGTCAACTACCTGCTCGTCGGGATGATCCTCGCGTACACGGTGATCTCCGTGGTGAACACGCTGGTGACGGCGACCGCGCGGCGGCGTCGCGAGTTCGGGGTGCAGCGGCTGAGCGGCTTCACCCGCGGCCAGGTGCTGCGCATGGCCGGTGTCGAAGGCGGCCTGATCGCGACCATCGCGGTGCTGCTCGGCACTCTCGTCGCGGCGGGCGCGATCGTGCCGTTCTGCCTGGTGGTGTCCGGGTCGCTGCTGCCGTCGGGCCCGGTGACGATCTACCTGGCGGTGCTCGCGATCGCGGTGGTGCTCTCGCTCGTGGCGATCCTGGTCCCGGCCTGGGCGGCGACGCGCGGGCGTGCGGTCGACGCCACATCCATCGGTGAGTGAACCCGGCCGTGTGTAAGACTCACGGCCGTGGCGAACCCCGGGTTGGATCAAGCGGCGAAACTCGAACTGGCCAGGCTGGTCACCGATCTTTCCGTGGTGCACGGAAAAGTGACCCTGGCGTCCGGCAAGGAAGCCGACTACTACATCGACCTCCGGCGGGCGACGCTGCACCACGCGGCCGCGCCGCTGATCGGCAAGCTCCTGCGCCAGCTCACGGCGGACTGGGACTACGTGGCGGCCGGCGGCCTGACGCTCGGCGCCGACCCGGTCGCGCTGGCGATGCTGCACTCGGCGGCGTCCGACGGGGTCGTGCTGGACGCGTTCGTCGTCCGCAAGGCGGTCAAGGAACACGGCATGCAGCGCCGGATCGAGGGCATGGAGGTCCGCGGCCAGCGCGTGCTGGCGGTGGAGGACACGTCCACGACGGGCGGCAGCGTGCTGACGGCGGTCGAGGCCCTGCGCGAAGCGGGCGCGAACGTCGTCGGCGTCGTGACGGTCGTCGACCGCGACACCGGTGCGCGCGAGGCCATCGAGAAGGAAGGCCTGGAGTACCGGTACGTCCTCGGCAAGGACGACCTGGGCCTGGACTGACGCGTCCGGACCGGGGACCCGCGGGCCCCCGGTCCGCGCGCCTCACTTCTTGAACAGGTCCTTCGCGGCGTCCTTGACGTTTTCGACGGCGTCCTTCAGCCCGGCTTTCGCCTGGTCGGCCTGCCCCTCGGCGCGCAGCTGCTCGTCGCCGGTGGCCTGGCCGGCCGTCTCCTTGGCCCGGCCGCCCAGCTCCTCGGCCTTGTTGCTGATCTTGTCACCCAGCGACATGGGGTCACCTCCGGTTCCCGCGGCACCCCGGCGGGGTACCTGGTGCCGGAAAGACCGCCGCGACGCGTGATCGTCACGGATTCGCCCCGGTGCCCACCGTCACCCAGAATCGGTGCGTGACGTTTTCCGCCCGCCGGTGTCCTCCCCACGAGGAGGTGCCGTGACGACGACTACGCCGCTCGACGACGTGACGCTCGTCGGCCGGGCGCGGGACGGTGACGTCCGGGCCTACGAGCAGCTCGTGCTCCGCTACCAGGGCCCGATGTTCCGGCTCGCCGTCAAGATGCTCGCCCACCGCGGCGACGCCGAGGACGTCGTGCAGGAGGTGTTCCTCAACGCCTGGCGCAAGCTCGGCCAGCTCAGCGAGGATGCCGCGTTCGTCGGCTGGCTCTACCGGGCCACCACGAACCGCTGTCTCAACGCCATCCGCGCGCGCAGGCCCCAGGCCGACGTCGACCTCGACACCGCCGAGTCGCCGCGGGCCGACCTCCAGCCGGAGCGGGCCGCCCAGGTGAGCGGCCAGCTCGCCGCGTTGACCGTGGCGCTGGACCAGCTGACGCCCGAGCAGCGGGCGTGCTGGCTGCTGCGCGAAGTGCACGGCCGGTCCTACGAAGAGATCGGCGAAATCGTCGGCGTGAACGCGACCGCGGTCCGCGGCCGGATCGCGCGCGCCCGGGCCCAGCTGGCGGAGGTGATGCGGCCATGGCGATGACGGACTACGAGCTGCCCTGCGCGCGCGATGTCGAGCAGGTGTGGGAGCGGCTCGACGCGGTCGGCGCCGGGCTGGCCGACGAGCACGAGCTGACCTGCCCGCACTGCCGGGCGGCGCGCGAGAGCCTGCTGGCCTTGCGCGACGCCACTTCCGAGCTGACGGCCACCGAGGACGCGCCCTCGCCGGACCTGTTCGGGCGGATCATGTCGGCGGTGCGCGCCGAGGTGCGGCGCGGCTCGATGGTGCGCCTGCCGACCCCCGAACCCGGGTTCGTCGAGGTCAGCGAGCAGGCGGTGGCGTCGGTGCTGCGGTACGCGGCGGACACCGTCGACGGCGTCCGGGCGCGCCGGTGCCGCCTGCGGCCCGGCCCCGGCGGGGTCGAGGTGGAACTCACCCTCGCGGTGAGCCTGCGGAACGCCACCGGTGGCGCGGCGCTGGCGAAGGTCCGGGAGCGGGTGACCGCGGCGGCCGCGGCCCGCGTGGGCCTGACGCTGGCGAAGCTCGACCTGCTCGTGGACGACCTTCTTGAAGAAGACGCTGTTGAAGAAGACGCTGCCGAGGAAGACGCGGCCGGGGAGCCAGGGGAATGAGCGCCGGCAGCGCCGATTACGTCATCGCCGATCCGGTGATCGCCGGCGTGGCGGCGCGGGCGGCGATCACCACGCCGGGGGTGGTGCGCCTCGAACCGGGCCTGCGCGGCCTGGTGACGGCGTGGACGCGCGCGGCCCGGCAGCGTTGGCAGGGCCTTGAACCGGCGCCCACGGACGGCGTCCGGGTCCGCACCACCGACGGCCGGGTGAGCGTCCAGATCGACCTCGTCACGGCGGCGGCCGACCAGGCGGCGGCGGTGGGCCGGGCGGTCCAGCGCGCGGTGACGCGGTCCGTGGCCGAGCAGACCGGCCTGGTCGTCGCCGAGGTGACAGTGTCCATTATGGACATCGAGCCGGCGGCCCGGTGACCGCCGACGAAGCCGTCGAGCGGATCGTCGGCGCGCTCGCGGAGGTAGCCGGCTTGCGCCCGGCGAGCCCCTCGCTGCCGATGGCCCGGGCGGACACGGCGGTGGACCTGAGCCCGGAGGTGGTCCGGATCCGGCTGATCGCGACCCGGCTGCCGATCCCGCCGCTGCTGGACCGGGCGGTGCGAGCCGTGCGCCCGGTGCTGGCGGGCACGCAGTGGGAGAACGCGCGGCTGCGCCTGGTGGTCACCGACCTCGACGGCGCGGCGTTCACGAGACCCGCGGTGCCGGGTGATCGCCTTCGGTGAAATCCGGCTGCCGCGGCCACGGTCCGGGCGTACCGTCGGGCCATGGAGGAGCCGCCGGAACCACAGCGCCCCGCCGATCCGAACCGGAAGAAACCGGACGGCGCGCCGGACCAGTACCCGCACGAGGAGCCGACGCAGTACCCGGCGAAGCGGCCGCCGGAATTTCCACCGGGCGTAACCCCTCCGTCACCGCGCAGGTGAACGGGCTGCTCCGCTGGGTTAAACATCACCCGGCTGGGCACTCTCCAGGGCGGACGCTCGTGATCGGCGGAGTAAAGTCGCTGGTAGGGGGATCGGTGGAGGGGGTGCGATGGCGAAGTTCCTGGCTGACGTGACCGTCGCGGTGCACATTCTGGCGCTGCTGCTCATCGGTTTCGGCGGATTCGTGGCGTGGCGCTGGCCGAAGCTGATCTTCGTCCACGTGCTCGGGCTGGCCTGGGGCATCCTGGTCAACGTGGCACCGGTGCCGTGCCCGTTCACCGCGCTGGAGAACTACTTCCGGCACCAGCAGGGCCTCGGCGACCTGCCCGGCGGGTTCAACGCGTACTACCTGTACGGCACGGTGTTCCCGCAGTCGTGGCTGCCGGCGATCGGCATCGGCGCGATCGCGGTGGTCGCCTACTCCTACGTGGGCGTCTACCACCGCTGGCGCCACCGCCACGACGACGCCGAGGAAACCCACGTGCGTCCCGTCCACCTCGGCTAGGTCCGTGGCGCCTACAGGCCCCACCCCCAGCGCAGCTGCGTCACACCCGTCGCGTTGTTGGTCTCCAGGCCGCTGCCGCTCTGCCGCGTGATCGAGTACGTGTCCCCGGACCGCAGGCCGGGCCAGTAGACGACGCCCATCTGCCGGGACCGCGCCAGGTCCGTGGTGGCGGCGAAGTACGCGGTGAAGTTGTTGCCGTCCTGGTGGCCGGCGGAGTAGTTCAGGCCCGTCGTCATCGGGGCACCGGCCTCGTCGATGATCGTGCGGGACGAGTACGACCCGAGCCGGTTGCTGAGGTTCGTGGTCCACGCCGAACGGGTCGTGTCCGAAGCCCAGAAGCCGTAGAAGTGCAGCGAAAGCAGCGTGCCGTCCAACGCGCTCGCCGCGCCGACGCCGGTCACGTTGTCGTTGTAGCCGGTGCCGCTGATCAGCACCCGGCCGCGCGGGATGTTCGCGTGCCGGGACAGCCACGTCGAGCAGAGCGAAACCCAGGCGCTCAGGCTGTAGCCGAACGGCTCGTTCATCGGCTCGAAGTACACGTTGCCGTTGCCGCCGTAGTCGGCGGTGACCTTGTCCCACATGGTGTTCCACGCGCTCGTGTCGTCGACGAAGCCGTCTTTGTTCGCTTCCCAGTAGCCGAAGACGACCTTCATGCCGTGGGACAGCGCCGAATCCGCGGCGCCCTTGTACCGCCCCCACCAGTCCGAATTGACGCTTTGCGGGTTGATCGGCAGCCGCACGGTGTTCGCGCCCAGCTTCTGCTGGAAGCCGGTGATGATGCCGTCCGCCTTGGCCCGGACGCTGTCGTAGCTGTCCCCGGCGGTGAGGCCGGTCGGGATCACCCAGCCGTCCACGTAGTTGTCGCGGGCGTCCGCCCAGTTGACGCCACGGAACGCGTTGGTGGCGGCCGTGGCGCTCGGCGGGACGGCGAGCAGGGGGACAGCGAGTGCCGCGGCCATCGCGGCGCGTAGCCAGATGCGAGTACCAAAGCGCTTCATACGAACTCCGATGTCCGAGGGGCGCGCGGGGCTTAAGATCGATGTTTACGTCAACATCCGAGCTGAGGATGCGACAGCGCCCACACCGGTGTCAAGCGTCAGGCGGGGGCGACTTCGACCGGAATCCCGTTCAACACCGACGTTCCGGACGGAACGTCCAAGAGCGTCTCGTCGGCGACCAGGTTGGAATTGACGCCGGGGTTCGCACGCGCCACCTGCATGCGCGAGCCGTCCACGTCGTGGCCCCAGCCGTGCGGGATGCTGACGACGCCGGGCCGGATCTCGTCCGTCACCTCGACCGGGACCTGCAGTTTTCCGGCGCGGGACGTCACCGAGGCGAGGCCGCCGTCGGTGAGGCCCAGGCGCGTCGCGTCGGCGGGGTGGACCTGGATGGTGCACCGGTTGCCGCCGCGGACCAGCGGGGCCAGGTTGTGCATCCACGAGTTGTTCGAGCTCAGGTGCCGCCGCCCGATCAGCACGAGACCGGTTTCCGCGGTTCTCGCGAGTTCTTCCCGCAGCCGCGGAACGTCGGCGACGACCGGCTCGGGCGCGAGTTCGATCCGGCCCGACGCGGTGCACAGGATCTCGGGGATCCGCGGCTGCAGCGGCCCGAAGTCCCTCCCGTGCGGCGCGGCTTCGAGGTCGGCCAGCGTGACGTCGTAGGGGCCGGCGCGCAGCAGCAGGTCCACCAGCCGCGCGGGCCCGGTCCGCTCCCCGGCGACGGCGACGTCGAGCCCGTTGCGGCGCGCGGTTTCCCCGGCGACGAAGTCGTCGAGCGCCGCGACGTCGGCCTCCGGGCCCTGACCGGCGACGATGCCGGTGAGCCGCAGCATCGTCTCCCACTCCTGCGGGACCGCGGACGGCAGCGTCGCCGGCGTCCAGTTGGCGATGTTGCGGATGGACAGCTGGTAGAAGGCCAGGTCGAAGTGCGGGCGTTCGAGGGGTGACGGGCCGGGCAGGATGACGTCGGCGTGGCGGGACGTCTCGTTGAGGTAGACGTCGACGGAGATCATGAAGTCGAGGCCGTCCAGCGCCGCGGCCAGCCGCCCGGCGTTCGGCGTGCTGAGGCAGGGGTTGCCGCTGACCGTGATCAGCGCGCGGACCTGGCCCTCACCCGGGGTCTCGATCTCGTCGGCGAGCGTCGCGACCGGCAGTTCGCCGACGACCTCCGGAAGCCCGCGCACGCGGCTGCGCCAGCGCCCGACGGCGAACGGCCGCCGGTTCCCGGTGGGCTGGCACGCGGCCAGCGGGAACATCGCGCCGCCCGGGGCGTCGAGGTGGCCGGTGAGCACGTTGAGGACGTCGACCAGCCAGCTCGCGAGGGTGCCGAACGCCTGGGTCGTGGTGCCGATCCGGCCGTAGACCACGGCGTTCTCGGCCTCCGCCAGCTCTCGCGCGAGCCGTCGGATCTCGGCCGCGTCGATGCCGGTGCGCGGGGCGACCGCCTCCGGCGTGAACGGCTGGGCCAGTTCCCGGACGTCGTCGAGGCCGTTGAGGTGTTCCGCCAGCCGGCCCGGTGCGACGAGGTCTTCCGCGAACAGGACGTTGACCAGCGCGAACAGCAGCAGCGCGTCGGTGCCGGGCCGGATGGCGTGGTGCTCGTCGGCGAATTGGGCGGTGCGCGTGCGGCGCGGGTCGACGACGACGATCTTGCCGCCGCGGTCGCGGATCCCGCGCAGCCGCCCGCGGATGTCCGGCGCGGTCATCAGGCTGCCGTTGGAGACGAGCGGGTTGGCGCCGAGGATGAGCAGGTGCCGCGTCCGGTCGAGGTCGGGCACCGGGATGGCGAGCGGGTCGCCGAACATCGTGCCGGACGAGTAGTGCTTCGGCAGCTGGTCGACCGAGGTGGCACTGTAGAAGTTCTTGGTGCCCAAGGCTTTGTAGAGCACGCGGCCGTAGAGCGTCAGCGCGATGTTGTGCACGCCGGGGTTGCCCGCGTACACCGCGACGGCGTCCCGGCCGTGCTCCTCGATGATCGGCGGGAGCCGGCGGGCGATCTCGTCGTAGGCCTCCTGCCAGCTGACCTCGACGAACTCGCCGTCGCGCTTGAGCAGCGGGGTGGTCAGCCGGTCGGGGTCGTGGTGCAGCGCGCCGAGCGACGCACCCTTGGGGCAGATGTATCCCTTCGAGAAGACATCCTGTTCGTCCCCTTGGACCCGCGTGACCCGCTGGTTCGCGTCGAGCGTCACCTCCAGGCCGCAGGTGGCTTCGCACAGCGGGCAGGTGAGGTGGGCCGTCGTCATGACCACCGAACATACCGAGCGGTATGTCGATCGGCAAGGCACGATTGCGTCATGGACGTCTCGGCCGCGGAACACGCGGTGACTTCGCGGCACCTGCGCCGGGTGTGGGCGCTGCCCGGCACGGTCCTGGGCCGCAGCCGCTGGCCGGCTTCCGCCGATCAGCGGCTGCACTGGCACTGGAACTACTGGTGGCAGGCGCACCTGCTGGACACCCTGGTCGACGCCCAGTCGCGCGCGCCTTCTCCCGCGCGGCTCACCTTGATCCGCGCGTTCGTGCGGTCGGTGCGGCTGCGCAACTTCGGCCGCTGGACCAACGACTACTACGACGACATCGCGTGGCTCGGCCTTGCGCTGCAACGGGTTTCCTCGCTGGGCATCGACGTCGGCCCGGCGGTGGCGGCGATCGACGCGCAGCTCCTGTCCGGCTGGACGCCGGCGGCGGGCGGCGGCATCTGGTGGCGCCGCGGCGACGACTTCAAGAACGCCCCGGCCAACGGCCCGGCGGCGATCTTCCACGCCCGGACGGGGAATCTTTCGCGGGCCCGCGAGATGACGTCCTGGCTGACGTCCACTTTGGTCGATCCGGCCACCGGTCTGGTCTGGGACGGGATCCGGGCGGACACGGGCGAGCTGGTCAAGCACATTTACACGTACTGCCAAGGGGTTTACCTCGGCGCGTGCCTGGAGTTGTCCGAAATGGACAATGCGGCCCGGACGGTGCGGGCGGTGGCGGAGCACCTCGCGCCCGGCGGCGTGCTCCGCGGCCAGGGCGGCGGCGACGGCGGGTTGTTCGCGGCGATCCTGGCCCGCTACCTGGCCTTGGCGGCTCGTGCCCTGCCGGGCCCGGAAGCTTCGGTGGCCCGCTCGCTGGTGCTGACGTCGGCGGAGGCCTGCTGGTCGGGGGCCGCGGCCACGCCGGAGGGTCCGCTGTTCAGCGCGTACTGGGACCGCCCGGCACCGTGGCCGTTGCCGGAGGACGCCCCGGAGCGGGACATGTCGGTCCAGGTGGGCGGCTGGATGCTCCTGGAAGCGGCGGCGACGCTGTCACCAGAGGTCGCCGGCCCGCCAATCGGCGGTTAGCCCGCCGTCGAGGTCGAGGGGCACCGCGCCGGGGAGCACGTACACCCCGCCGTCGTCCTCTTCGGTGCGGCGGACCCCGTCGGGCGTCAGGGCGAAGGTCGGTCCGCGCCACCGCTGCCAGCCCCGGCCCGCGTACAGCGCCACGGCTTCCGCGGAGGCGCTCAGCGCGCCGAGGTCGTACGCGGGCAGCAGCCGTTCCACCGCCGACATCAACGCGCTCGCACACCCGTGCCGCCGGTGGTCCGAGCGGACGGCCACGCCCTCGACGTACCCGGCGCGGAGTACGCGCTCGCCGTGCAGGAGCCGTCGCTGGACGAGCGCGGCGTGCGCGATCAGTTCGGTGCCGGCGAAGGCGAGGGCGTGCGTGCCACCGAGAGCGTTCTCCCAGTCGGTGTCGGAGAAGTCGCCCTCGAAGGCGGCATCGAGCAGCGCGCGGGCGGCGGTGCTGGTAGCCGCGGGCAGATCGGCGGTGTGCGCGAGGCGGATCACGCCACCAGTTCAGCAGCCGCAGGAAGCGCCGTGGAGGAATCTCGGGGTCAGCCAGACCGATTCCGGCGGCCGGTCGGGGTCGGCCATGCGGGACATCAGCAGCTGGACCGCCCGGTGGCCCAGGTCCGCGACCGGCTGGACCAGCGTCGTCACCGCCGGGCTCACACTGCGGGCCCAGTCCATGTCGCCGTACCCCACCACCGCCAGCTCCGAGCCGATGCGGATGCCGCGGCGGTGGGCCTCGTACTGGACGCCCACCAGCATCGACTCGTCCGCCACCACCAGGGCCGTCGGGGACGGCCAGCCGTCGAGGAGCTTGGCCGTGGCCCGCGTTGCGCCGCCCGGGTTCGAGAACCCGCTCTCCACCAGCTCGCGGTTGAAGCGCAAGCCCGCCTGCTCCAGCCCGAGGCGGTAGCCGCGGACGCGCTCGCGGCTGACCTCGAGGCTCTCCTCGCCCGAGATCAAGCCGATCTTGCGGTGCCGCCGCTCGGTCAGGTGCCGGACCAGGGACGCCACCGCGTGCACGTTCTCCGTGCCCACCTGGTCGACGTCGTTGCGGGCGGCTACCCGATCCAGCAGGACGGTCGGCACGCCCATCCGCACCAGGCCGTTGATCACCGCTTCGTCGCCGGCCGAGGGAACCAGCAGCACGCCGTCCACGAGGTCCGCGCGCAGCGCGCGGACCACCGCCGCTTCTTCGCCCGCGGTGTCCTCGGTGTCCGCCAGCACGACGTCGCAACCCGCCTGCGCCGCGGCCGCCCTGACAGCGCGCAGCAGCTCGGCGGAGTACGGGTGCGCGTGCACCCCCATCGCGACGCCGATCCGGTAGGTGACCGGGGGGTCCCACAACCGGAGGTCCGGCGAAAGTGCGGTCATAAGCCCTCGCAGACGCTCAGCGGAAAGGTATCGGCTGAACGGCCGCGCGGGGATATCAGGAACCCAGATTCACTGAAGTGAGTGAACCGGTGGGCAGCCGCACGACTCGCGGTGACGCAATGTGGGTGCCAGCCGGACCGTTTCGGCCTTGCGCGCCGGGTCGTTGATGCGGGCCAGCAGCAGCCGCACCGCCTGCCGGCCGATCTCCTCGATCGGCTGCGCCATCGTCGTCAGCGGCGGGTCGACCAGGTCCGCCCACTCGACCTCGTCGTAGACCACCACCGGCAGGTCGCGCCCGATCCGCAGCCCGCGCCGCCGGGCCTCGTGCAGCACCCCGACCATCATGCTGTCGTTCCCGACGACCAGCGCCGTCGGCGGCTCGGGCAGCGCCAGCAGCGTGCTCAACGCCAGCGCGCCGCCCTCGCGCGAGGAGTTTCCGCAGGCCACGAGGTTGGACGACCAGGTGAGCCCGGACCGGCCGAGGCCCAGCCGGTAACCCAGCACCCGCTCCTCGCTCGTCGACAGCCCGGGCACGCCGCTGATCATCCCGATCCGCCGGTGCCCGAGCGTCGCCAGGTGCGCGGTCAGCGCCGACGTCGCCTGGATGTTCTCCGAGCCGACCTGGTCGACGTCGGTGCGGGTGGCCAGCCGGTCGATGAGCACGGTCGGCACGTCCAGGGACACCAGCTCGCCGATCACCGGCCCGTCGCCGGGTGCCGGGGTGATGAGCAGGCCGTCGACGCGCCGGGAGCGCAGCGCCCGCACGGTGTCACGTTCCGTGTCCGCCGCGTCGTGGGTGTCGGCCAGCAGGACGGTGTACCCGTGCGCCGACGCTTCCCGCTCGATCGCCTGCATCAGCGTCGCGAAGTAGGGGTTGGCCACCAGGGAGATCGCCATCCCGATCGACCGCGTGCCGCCCGTGACCAGCGAACGCGCGATGGCGTCACCGGTGTAGCCGGTCGTCTCGATCGCCCGCAGCACCGCCGCCTTGGTGTCCTCGGCGACCGCGCGCGTCCCGTTCACGACGTGCGAGACGGTCGTGATCGACACGCCCGCGAGCTCGGCGATGTCCCGCTGGGTCGGCCGCGAAGACTTCGACTGGGGCATACCCATCCTTTCCGGCAAGCGTTTGCGCAAACGCTTGCGCGCAGGGAGCAGTCTGTCTACCTTCCCGACCATCGGCAAGCCTCGACACGAACAAAGGCTGGGAATCATGAGACACCGAAGTCTCACCGCGCTCACGTTGGCCGCCGTCCTCGCCGCGACGACCGGGTGCACGGTCGAGCGCCACTGGGGTGGCAACACCAACACGGGCGGGAGCGGCAAGGCGAAGGTCGGCCTGGTCACCAAGACCGACACCAACCCCTACTTCGTGGAACTCCGCAACTCCGCCAGAGCGGCCGCGCAGGCCAACGGCGCCGACTTCAGCGCGCTCGCCGGCCAGTTCGACGGCGACAACGACGGCCAGGTCCGCGCCATCGAGAACCTCCGCCAGCAGGGCGCGAACACCATCCTGATCACGCCCAGCTCGTCCACCGGCGTGCTCAAGGCGATCAAGGACGCCCGCGACGCCGGTGTCCTGGTGATCGCTCTCGACACCGCCACCGAACCGCCGGACGCCGTCGACGCCACCTTCGCCACCGACAACTTCGCGGCCGGCGAGCAGCAGGGCGCCTACGTCAAGGCCTCGCTCAAGGGCGTCCCGGCCAAGCTGCTGATGGTCGACGGGACCGCGGGCAGCTCGGTCGACACCCAGCGCCACGGCGGTTTCCTCAAGGGCATCGGGCTGACCGACGGCTCGCCGGAGATCAAGGGCCACACCGCGGCCAACGGCGACCAGAGCCTGGCTCAGCAGGGCATGGAGAACCTGCTGCAGCGCAGCACCGACATCAACGCCGTCTACTCGATGAACGAGCCGATGGGCCGCGGCGCGTACGCGGCGTTGAAGGGGCGCGGGCTCACCGGGCAGATCGTGATGGGCTCGATCGACGGCGGCTGCGAAGGCGTCCAGAACGTCAAGGACGGCCAGTTCGCCGCCACTGTCATGCAGTTCCCGAAGAAGATGGCCGAGCAGGGCGTGCTCGCCGCCGTCGAGTACGCCAGGACCGGGAAGAAGCCGTCCGGGTTCGTGAACACCGGGTCCGCCGTGATCACCGACAAGCCCCTGCCCGGCATCGAGAGTCACGACTCGGCCTGGGGCCTGCAGAACTGCTGGGGAGGCCAGAAGTGACCACCGCCCCAGTGTCCACAAGGGACACCAAGGACCGTGAATCGCTCGGCGACTTCCTCCTCCGCGCCCCCGCGGTCGGCCCGGCGCTCGCGCTGATCGTCGCCATCGTGGTGTTCTCGCTGGCCACGGACACGTTCTTCGACCTCGACAACCTGTCCACGGTGGTCCAGCAGTCGCTGGTCGTCGGGACGCTCGCGCTGGGCCAGACGCTCGTCATCCTCATCGCGGGCATCGACCTGTCCAACGCGGCCTCGATGGTCGTCGCGACGCTGATCATGGCGAAGCTCGCCGCGGCCGGCACGAACGGCTTCGTCGCGCTGCTCGCCGGGGTGGTGCTGACGATCATCGTCGGCATCTTCATCGGCGGCCTCGCGACGCGGATCAAGCTGCCGGCGTTCATCATCACGCTCGGCACGTTCACCATGCTGACCGCGGTGTCGAAGCTGATCGCCGGCGGCCAGGCGGTGCCGGTGACCGACGGGGTGCTGCAGTGGCTCGGTACCAAGCGCTACCTCTTCGGCGGCATCCCGATCACCTACGGCATGACGCTGGCGCTGCTGATGTACCTCGGCGTCTGGTACGCGCTCACGAAAACGGCGTGGGGCAAGCACGTCTACGCGGTCGGCAACGCGCCGGAGTCCGCGCGGCTGTCCGGCATCAAGGTCAACCGCACGGTGCTTTCGGTGTACATCGTGGCCGGGCTGACCTTCGGCATCGCGGCCTGGCAGGCGCTCGGCCGGACGCCGAACGCCGACCCGAACCAGTTCCAGCTCGGCAACCTCGACTCGATCACCGCCGTCGTCCTCGGCGGGACGAGCCTGTTCGGCGGCCGCGGCTCGGTGCTCGGCACGCTGATGGGCGCGCTGGTCGTGGCGGTGCTGCGGTCGGGGCTGACGCAGATGAACGTCGACGGCAACTACCAGGACCTCGCCACCGGCGCCCTGCTCATCGCCGCCGTCGTGGTGGACCGCATCGCGAGGAGGCAGCAGCAGTCATGACCGAACCCATCCTGCAAGCCCGTGGGCTGGTCAAACGCTACGGCCGGGTGACCGCCATCGACGGCGCCGACTTCGACCTCCTGCCCGGCGAGGTGCTCGCCGTGGTCGGCGACAACGGCGCCGGGAAGTCGTCGCTCATCAAAGCCCTGTCCGGCGCGGTGATCCCCGACGAGGGCGAGATCAAAGTGGACGGCAAGACCGTCCACTTCAAGTCCCCTTTGGACGCTCGCCACTACGGGATCGAGACGGTGTACCAGGACCTGGCCGTCGCGCCCGCGCTCGACATCGCGTCGAACATGTTCCTGGGCCGGGAAAAGCGGCTCAAGGGGCCGCTCGGGCTGTTCCGCAAGCTCGACACCGCGACCATGCGGTCGGAGGCGCAGCGGATCCTCGACGAGCTGGGCATCAACATCAAGTCGATCAGCCAGCCCGTCGAGACGCTCTCCGGTGGCCAGCGCCAGGGCGTCGCCGTGGCCCGCGCGGCCGCGTTCGGCACCAAGGCCGTGATCATGGACGAGCCCACCGCCGCCCTCGGCGTCGCCGAGTCCGGCAAGGTGCTCGACCTGATCGGCCGGATCCGCGACCGCGGCCTGCCGGTCGTGCTGATCAGCCACAACATGCCGCACGTGTTCGACATCGCCGACCGCATCCACGTGCACCGCCTCGGCAAGCGCGTCGCGGTCGTCTCGCCGAAGACGCACTCGATGAACCAGGTCGTCGGCCTGCTCACGGGTGCCTTGCGGCTCAACGAGAACGGCGAAGTGGAAGAGGCCGCCGCGGCGACGCACGTGGCCGGGCTCAGCTGAATGGGCCCTCGGCGGGAAAGAGTGCCTCGGGCCGGAGTGAAGGTGCTGCTGGCGGGCTTGTGCACGGTGGACGTCGTCCAGCGGGTCGAGGAGCTTCCGGCGCCGGGCGAAAAGGTGCAGTCACTGCGGGTGGACGTCGCGGCCGGGGGACCCGCGACGAACGCCGCGGTGACGGCGGCCGCGCTCGGTGCCGAGGCGACCCTGCTGACGGTCCTCGGTGCGCACCCGCTGGCGGCGCTCGCCCGCGCCGACCTCGAAGCGCACGGTGTCCGGGTCGTCGACCTGGCCGCCGGAAACCCCGAGCCGCCGCCGGTCAGCGCGGTCGCCGTCCGTGACCGCGACGGAGAGCGGACGGTCGTCTCGCGCAACGCGGCGGGCTCCGAAGCGACCTGGAGCGGCACGGTCGACGCGGACGTGGTGCTCGTCGACGGCCACCACCCGGGCCTCGCGCTGTCCGTCGCCCGGGCGGCCGGGGACGTCCCGGTCGTGCTCGACGCCGGTAGCTGGAAGCCGGTCCTCGACGAGCTCCTCCCGCTGGTCGACGTGGCCGCGTGCTCGGCGCACTTCACCGCGCCGGAGCCCGGCCTGCACGAGCGCGGCGTCCCGACCGTCATCACCACCGCGGGCGCCGGCCCGGTGCGCTGGTCCACTGCGGACGGCGGCTCGGGTGAGGTGCCTGTCGCGGAGGTCGAAGCGCGGGACACACTAGGAGCGGGCGACGTCTGGCACGGCGCGCTCGCCGTGGCCGTGACGCGCGAACGGACGGTGACGGACCGGATCCGCTTCGCCAACGAGGTGGCCGCCGAACGGGTGCGGCATGTGGGACCGCGGTCGTGGACGACCGCGATCGCAGGAAGGAACAGGACATGACGGCGTTCGACGACCTGCTGGCCAGGGCCGAGGGGCTGACCGTGCGCGGGCAGCGCAACGTGCTCGGCATCATCGGCTCGCCCGCGTCCGGCAAGACCACGCTCGCCTGGGCGCTGGCCAACGCGCTCGGTTCGCGCGCGGCGGTGGTCGGCATGGACGGCTTCCACCTCGCGCAGGTCGAGCTGCGCCGGCTCGGCCGCACCGAGCGCAAGGGTGCCCCGGACACGTTCGACGCCGCGGGCTATTACCATCTGATCCGCCGCCTGGCCGAAGGCCGGGAAACGGTGTACGCGCCGGAGTTCCGCCGCGAGATCGAGGAACCCATCGCCGGGGCCGTCGCGGTGCCGCCGGAGGTCCAGCTCGTCATCACCGAGGGCAACTACCTGCTGCTCCCGGACGACCCGTGGAGCGCGATCCGCCCGCTGCTCACCGAGGCCTGGTTCCTGGCGCCGGACGAGCCCGAGCGCATCGAACGGCTCGTGTCGCGCCACCGCCGCTACGGCCGTTCGCTGGTCGAGGCCCGGCAGCGCGCGCTCGGCTCGGACCAGCGCAACGCCGACCTCATCTCGCAGACGCGCGACCGCGCCGACCTGGTGCTGGAGAACCTGCCGCTGGCGAACTTCGCGATTTGACCCTCGTCGTGACCGGCGGCAGCCGCGGGATCGGCGCGGCGATCTGCGTGCTGGCCGCCGCGCGCGGCTACGACGTCGTCGTGAACTACTCCGGCGACCCGGCGCCCGCCGAGGCCGTCGCCGAGCAAGTGCGTGCCGCGGGACGGCAAGCGCTGCCGTTCCGGGCGGACGTCTCCGACGAGGACGACGTCCGCGCGCTGTTCGCCGCGGCGGCCGGGCTGGGCCCGGTGACCGGCCTGGTCAACAACGCGGCGATCGTCGGCAACACCCCGGGGCGGCTCGAGGACTACGAGGTCGGCGTCGTCCGGCGCACCCTCGACGTCAACGTGACGGGGGTGTTCCTGTGCTGCCGCGAGGCGGTCCGCCGGATGTCGACCCGCCACGGCGGCGACGGCGGCGCGATCGTCAACATCTCCTCGACGGCGGCCCGCACCGGCTCGGCCGGCGAGTGGGTGCACTACGCGGCGTCGAAGGCGGCGGTGGACACGCTGACGCTCGGCCTCGCGCAGGAAGTGGCGGCGGACGGGATCCGGGTGAACGCGGTCCGGCCCGGCATGATCGACACGGGCCTGCACGCGGCCGCGGGCCTGCCGGACCGGATGGCCAGGTACGCGCCGCAGATTCCACTGGGCCGGCCCGGTCAGCCGGCGGAAATCGCCGAGGCGGTGGTGTTCCTGCTGTCGGAGGCGTCGTCGTTCACGACCGGTGCGGTTTTGGAGGTCGGCGGCGGCCGTTGATCCTTGTGAACCGGCATTTCCCGGCTTTCGTGTGGTGAGCGTTCCCGGAACCGCGCGAAAGGTGAACAACAATGCGAACATTCGAGCTGCCCGTTTCGGTGGGTGGGACGACAGTCGATCGGATACTGGGTAAGCAACTGGTCCGGACCTGGGAGGACGACGGAATCTTCCAGGTCGCCGCCACCGCCGAGCAGGACCGCATCACCGGCGAAGCACTCGCCGCGAGCCGGCGGTTCTTCGCGAGATCCCTGCCGGAGAAAGCAAAACTCGTCAGCGACCTGACCTACAGCGGCTATATCGCCTCCGGCGAAGAAGTGACCGCGGGCGAGGCCGACTATTCCGAGATCTTCACGGTGTGCCCGGACATCCCGCTCACCGACACCCGCGTCACCGAAGGCCGGCCGTGCCACGGACCGGTCCCGTGGCCGGACGAGGGCTACCGGACGGCGATGGAGGCCCACCTCCGCGAGGTCGGCGAAATCGGCGAGAAGCTCCTGAAACTCGTCGCGCTCGGGCTGGGCGTGGAGATCGACACGCTGACCCGGCTCACCCGGGACGGCTGGCACCACATGCGCGTGCTGCGGTTCCCGGCCCGGTCCACGACCACCGAACGCGGGATCGGCGCGCACACCGACTACGGCCTGCTCGTCATCGCCGCGCAGGACGACGTCGGCGGGCTCTTCATCCGGCCGCCGGTGCCCGGGGAACCGCGTCGCCGCAACTGGCTTCCGGAAGAGAGCACGGCCGGGATGTACCAGGACGACGAGCCGTGGCACTTCGTCGAACCCGAGCCGGCGGTGTTCACCGTCTTCCCCGGCGACATCATGCAGTTCCTCACCGGCGGCCGGCTCCTGTCGACGCCGCACAAGGTGCGGCTCGCGGACCGGGAGCGGTACACGCTGGCGTACTTCCACGAGCCGTCGTTCGGTGTCACCGTCCGCCCGCTGGCCGGCGGCGACGAGGGCATCCACTACGGCACGCACTTCACGAACATGTTCACCCGCTGCTACCCGGACCGGGTGACGACCAAGCGCATCCACGAGGAGGACCGGATGCGGCTGCTCAGCCAGTGAGTGTCACCGGCGGTCACCATCCGTAAGACGGGTGTGACCGCCGGTAGGTCCCGTCCGCCTGCTGAGACGGCCGGAGACGGCGAGATCACGATCGGACCGGGAACTTGGTCACCTCGGTTTCGGCGATCGAACGCTGTGCAACTCTGGGGAAGCCGCCACCAGAAAGGACGGCTTCGGAAGCCATGGCCAAACTCATGTCCGTGCACCACCTGGCGCTCACCGTGACCGACGTGGACCGCAGTGTGCCCTGGTACGTGCGTGTTCTCGACCTCGAAGAGGTCACCCGGCGCGAAGAACCGGACACGGGGCTGCGCAAGGTCGTGCTGCGGTCCGCCGGGGACGAGTTCTCGGTGGTCCTGGTGCAGCACGCGGACACCGGGCGGCGCGGGTTCGACGAACGCCGGACCGGCCTGGACCACGTCGCCTTCCGGGTGCACTCGGCCGCCGAGCTGGCCGAATGGGAGAGCCGGCTGCAGGAGTTCGGCGTCTCGTACACGCCGGTCGCGCCGTCACGCACCTTCGAAGGCTCGCGCGTGATCGTGTTCCGCGATCCCGACGGCATCCAGCTCGAAATCTGGACCGACCCGCAGCTCTGAAGGTTGTGACATCCCTCGCAAGACTGCTGTGACATCCGGGGCTTCGCCCCGGGCCGGGGGCTCCGCCACCCGGACCCCCGCAAGATTGCTCAGGCGCGGGCGTTGCTGTCGTCCGGCGCGTCCACCGGGCGGCGCATCTCCTGGCGGTAGCGCAGCACGCCGTACCCGGTGCCGAACACGAAGAACGCGATGCTGACCCACAGCGCCGCCGTCTTCAGCCACGGCAGCGCGTCGAGCAGGCCGGCGCCGTAGTAGCCGAGCAGCACCAGCGTCGGCACCCAGAGCAGCCCGCCCAACGTCGTCGCCACCAGGAACCGGCGCTTGTCCATCCGGGCGGCGCCCGCGATCAGCGGGGCCAGCGTGCGGATCCACGGGATCCAGCGGGCCGCCACGATCGCGAAGAAACCCCGGCGGTCCAGGAACCGTTGCGCGCGCTCGAGGTTGTGGCGGTTCAGCACCTTGCCGTCGCGGCGGGCGATCAGCTTCGTCCCGCTCTTGCGGCCGATGTAGTAGCCGATCTGGTTGCCCAGGACGGCGACGATCAGCGCGGCGCCCGACAGGAACCACGCGTTGGCGTCCGAACCGTGCTGCGCGAGCACCACGCCCGCCCCGAACAGGAGCGAGTCGCCGGGCAGGAACAGCCCGACGATCAGCGCGCATTCGACCAGCACGAAGCTCAGCACGATCACCCAGACGAGCAGCGGTCCGGCGGTGTCCAGCCAGCTCACGCCGACGCCCGCGGCCTCGATGCTCACGACGTTCACACCGCGAGCCTACGTGGCCCGGGTGAACGGGCCACG
The DNA here is from genome assembly GCF_040681595.1 of Amycolatopsis sp. NPDC051716. NCBI lineage: Bacteria > Bacillati > Actinomycetota > Actinomycetes > Pseudonocardiales > Pseudonocardiaceae > Amycolatopsis > Amycolatopsis sp. NPDC051716. Next base: position 23,144 of record NZ_JBFAZA010000002.1, read on the forward strand.
GCGAACGGGCAAATCGAACTCGCCCGAAGATTCGGCTCTCACCAACGGTGAAGGCCCCCTCACCAGCGGTGAGAGGGCCTCCGGAGGAGCGTGCTTCAGAACTGCGGCAAGGTTTCGCCCTGCACAGCTTCGACGTCCAACTCGATCTTCACCGTCGTGCCGACCGCCGCGACGCCGGCGCGGACCATCGCGCTGTAGTTGATCGCGAAGTCGTTCCGGTGCAGCGTCGTCTCGGCGTGGAACGCGACGCGCACGCCGCCCCACGGGTCCGGGCCCCAGCCGCCGTAGGTCAGCTCGAGCTCGACCTCGCGGCGCTCGCCGTGCAGCGTCAGCTCACCCAGCAGCGTCCACGAGTCCGCGCCGCGCTGGCGCAGTCCCGTGCTGGTGAAGGTGATCACCGGGTGCACGTCGACGTCGAGGAAGTCCGGCGAGCGCAGGTGGTCGTCCCGCATCCGGATGCCGGTGTCGATGCTCGCCGCCTTGATCTCGGCGTGCACCGACGACCGCTCGGCCGGGCGGCCGATCTCGATCCGGCCGGAGACGTCCGGGCACCGCGCCTTGATGCTCGCGATGCCCAGGTGCCGCGCGGTCGCGACCACCGACGTGTGCATCGGGTCGATCACCCACGGCCCGGCGGGCGGCAGCTCGATCGCCTCGGCGACCGGGGCCAGCACGACGTCGCCGAGCGAGCCGCTGCCGTCCGAGGCGATCTGGGCCGTCCGCGCGACCGGGGTGTACCCGGCCCCCGTGACGACGGCCGTGTACACACCCGGCGGCAGCGCGTCGGTGACGACTTCGCCGCGGACGTCGGCCGCCTGCCGGGCGACCTGCCGCCCGGCCGGGTCGGTGACGGTGAGCACCGCGTGCTCCACCGCCCAGCCCTCGGCCGTGCGGAAGGTCGCGCGCAAGCCGGTCATGAGCGGTCGACCAACTCGTCGAGGGCCTGGTCGTAGCTCAGCCGGACGTCGTGGTCCGCTTCGCCGCCGGTCAGCTCCACCTGGCTGGTCGCCGGCGGGTAGCCGCTCGCGACCACGGTGTACGCGCCCGCGGGCAGGTCGCTGACCACGTACCGGCCTTCGCCGTCGGTCCGCGCGACCGCCGCCACGTTGCCTTCGGCGTCGAGCACGGTGATCCGCGCGTCCGGGACCACCCGGTCACCCTCGGTGCGCGCGGTGCCGGCGAGCAGCACCGAGCTGGCGAGCTCGACGTCGTGGCGCAGGACGCCGCTGTCGGGCACGGTCAGGGTCACCGCGAAGGGCCGGTAGCCCGCGCCGCTGGCGACCAGGGTGTACGCCCCGGCGCCGACCCCGACGAAGGCGTAGGTGCCGTCCGCGGTCGTGATGAACGCGCCGTTCACCTCGCCGCGGCCGTCGGTCAGGGTCACCGTCACGTTCGGCAGCGGCTGGCCGGTCGAGGCTGCCCGCACGGTGCCGGTCAGCTCGCCGGACCCGGTGAGCGTGACGTCGACCGTCGCCGGCCCGTTGCTGATCACGACGCTGGAGGCCTGGGGCTGGTGGCCGTGCGCCGACACGATGAGCACGTACGCGCCCGGGCCCTGGCTGGGCACCGAGTAGCTGCCGTCGGGGGCCCCGGTGGCCCGCGCGACCTGGCGGCCGCGCTGGTCGATCAGGGTCAACGCCGCGCCGGAGACGTGGCTGCCGTCCTGGCGCCGGACGTGACCGGTCACCGGCAGGCCACCCGCGCCGACCGGGGTGTCGACCTCGGAGTCCGCGACGGAGTTCGTGATCGGCATCGGCAGCGCGCCGGAAACGGCCTGGTAGTCACCGTGCCCGTTGGTGCTCAGCGCGTGCTTCCCGCCGCCCACGAGAGCGGGTTCGCGGTCGACCGGGCGCACCGGCTCGACGATCTCGGTCGGCGCGTCCGCGAAGTCGTCCTCCTCGAGCAGCGCCTCGCCGCCCTCCATGGCCGCCGCGGCCGGGGCCGCGTTGGTCAGCGGGATCTCCTTCATGAACAGGAGGACCACCGTGGCCAGCAGGGCCACCGCACCGGCGATGTAGAACACCGTGGTGATCGAGTCGGTGAAGCCGATCAGGATCGGCGTCTTGATCGCCTCCGGCAGGGACTGGATCACGCTGGTGTTCTCGGACAGGTTGCCGACGCTCGCGCCGGCGCCGGCCGGCAGCTGCCCGCCGAACGCCTTCGTGATGTTCGGCATCAGCGTGTTGAACAGGACCGTCAGGAAGATCGCGACACCGGCGGTACCACCGATCTGGCGGAAGAACGTCGCCGACGCGGTCGAGACGCCCATGTCACTGCGCGGGCCCGCGTTCTGCACCGCGATGATCAGCGTCTGCATGCACTGGCCGAGGCCGAGGCCGATGATGGCGGCCGCGACCAGCGGGTGCCACACCGGCGAGTCGTATTCGACCTGCGCGAAGAAGAACGCACCGGCGGCGATCATCAGGGTGCCCACGATCGGGAAGACCTTGTAGCGACCGGTCTTGCCGGTGATCCGCCCGGAGACGATCGAGCTGGTCATGATGCCCGCCATCAGCGGCAGCATCAGCAGCCCGGATTCGGTCGGCGTGTAGCCCTGCACGACCTGCATGAACTGCGGGATCATGGTGATCGCACCGAACATCGCGACACCGACGATGACACCGCCGATGATCGCCACGGTGAACGTCGAGTTCTTGAACAGCCGCAGCGGGATCAGTGCGGCGTCCTTCATCCACCGTTCGACCGCGATGAACGCGATCACGCCGACGCCGCCGACGACGTAGCAGAGGATCGACTTGCCGTCGCCCCAGCCCCACTTCTGGCCCTGCTCGGCGACGATCAGGAACGGCACGACCGCGACGACCAGAGCGAGGGCGCCCCACCAGTCGATCTTGTGCTTCTGCGGGATGTGCGGCACGTTCAGCACCCGGGCGACGACGAACAGCGCGAGGATGCCGATCGGGACGTTGATCAGGAAGACCCAGCGCCAGCCGTGGATGTCGTAGCCGAAGATGCTGCCGGCGTGCTCGATGCCGGCGAAGAAGCCGCCCAGCACCGGGCCCAGCACGGTGGACAGGCCGAACACCGCGAGGATGTAGCCCTGGTACTTGGCCCGTTCCCGTGGCGGCACGATGTCGCCGAGGATGGTCATGGCCAGCGACATCAGACCGCCGGCGCCGAGGCCCTGCACCGCGCGGAACGCGGCCAGCTGGTACATCGACTGCGCGAAGGCCGAGGCCAGCGAACCGGCGACGAAGATCGTGATCGCGGCCAGGTAGAACGGCTTGCGGCCGTAGATGTCCGACAGCTTGCCGTAGATCGGCGTGACGATCGTCGAGGTGATCAGGTACGCCGTGGTCGCCCAGGCCTGCAGGTCGAAGCCGTGCAGGTCGTTGGCGATCTTGACGATCGACGTGCCGACGATCGTCTGGTCGAGCGCGGCGAGGAACATGCCGCACATCAGGCCGCTCAGGATCGTGACGATCTGGCGGTGGCTCAGCCGTGGTGGTTCTTTCGCCACGACTGGTTGTTCGACGGTGGTGCTCATGCGTTGGCCCCCTTGGCCGGTGCACTGGCGGACGCGTGCGCGTCGGCCAGCTGTGGAGAGTGGTTCTCGATACCTGTGTTGAGCCGGCCGAACAGGCGGTTCAGGGTCTGGATCTCCCCGTCGGTCCAGTCCCCGAGCACCTCGGCCAGCCATTGGTTGCGGTTCTTGCGGTTCTCTTCGAACACCCGCATGCCCTCGGTCGTCGGCGCGAGCAGGCAGGCGCGCCCGTCTTCCGGGTCGGCCTGGCGCTCGACCAGCCCGTGTTGCACGAGCGAGCTCGACTGCCGGCTGATCGTGGAGATCTCGGAGTGGAGCGACTCGGCCAGCTTGCTGGTGCGCTGCGGGCCCTCGTGGATGAGGGTGAAGAGGATCGCGTACGCCGCCCGCTCGATGCCGTCCGGACCCTGCTTGGAGACCTGCGACTTCGCCTTGTTGATCAGCCGGACCAGGCGCACGAGCTCGTGCCCGAGCTGGTCGGCGAGATCCAGCTCGGCCGTGGGCCGGGTGGCGGCGTTGTTCGGTGCCATGGTCATCCTTCACGGCGTTGGTTGGCGGCTGCAACTAGTTGCCTCAGGCAAGGATGTGCCTTCACTAGCGGTTATGCAAGCGGAGTACCTCGTGATGTGGCAGAACACACTTTAGTTGTCGTATGCAAGCAGATTTCTCCCGGGTTGCCGCCGGAACAACGCCGCCCTTCGCGGGTTGAGAAGGGGTATGACTGACGACACAGCGTTGCAGGACTTTCTCGCCGCTCACCGCCACGGCGTCCTCGCCACGATCCGCCGCGACGGCCGGCCGCAGCTGTCCACCATCACCTACCTCCATGACCCGGAATCGGCGACGGTGATCGCGTCGATCACCGAGACGCGGGCGAAGACGAAGAACATGCGCCGGGACCCGCGGGTGACCTTCCACGTGGGCAGCGAGGACGGCTGGAGCTACGTCGTCGTCGAGGGGCGCGCTTCGCTCACGGCGCCGGCCGCCGCACCCGACGACGACACGGTGGAAGCGCTGGTCGACTACTACCGGCGCGCGGCGGGCGAGCACCCGGACTGGGCCGAGTACCGCGCGGCGATGGTCACCGACCAGCGGGTGCTGCTGACCGTCCACGTCGAGAAGCTGCTGGGCCTGGTCCGCTGACCCGCTGCTCCGTTTCGGCTGGTTTCGAAAGAAGATTTCCGCACTGCGGACTGTCCGGGCTTACGATGAGGCCATGAGCAACGAAGCTTTGGTCACCCGGCTCCGGGACCTGCTCGGCAAGGGCGCCGTGCTCACCGACTCCGACGTCACGGCTTCCTATGCGCGCGACATGATGCCGCTGGCGCCCTCGGGCACGCCGCTGGCCGTCGTCCTGCCCGCGAACGCGGCGGAGGTGCAGGCCGTCGTGAAGGCGTGCGCCGAGGCCAAGGTGCCGATCGTGCCGCGCGGCGCGGGCAGTGGCCTGTCGGGCGCCGCGAACGCGATCGACGGCTGCGTCACGCTGTCGCTGACCAAGCTGAACGAGATCGTCGAGATCGACGCGGGCAACCGGCTCGCGGTCGTGCAGCCGGGCGTGGTCAACCTGGACTTCCGCAACGCCGTGGAGAAGCACGGCCTGTTCTACCCACCGGACCCGTCCAGCTACGACTGGTGCACGATCGGCGGCAACCTGTCCACCAACGCCGGCGGCCTCTGCTGCGTGAAGTACGGCGTGACGACGGACTCGGTGCTCGGCCTGGAGGTCGTCCTGGCCGACGGATCGCTGCTGAAGACCGGCCGCCGCACGGTGAAGGGCGTCGCCGGCTACGACCTGGCGCGGCTGTTCGTGGGCAGCGAAGGCACGCTCGGCGTGATCACCCAGGCCACGGTCCAGCTCAAGCCCCTGCCCCAGGCCCCGGCGACGCTGGTCGCGGGCTTCAGCACCACCGAAGCGGCGGGGGAGGCCGTCGCCCGGGTGGTGCGCGAAGGTCTCGTGCCGTCGTTGCTGGAGATCATGGACGCGTCCTCGATCAAGGCGTCGGAGGCGTACCTGAAGACCGACCTGGGCGCGGGGTCGGACTGCCAGGCGCTGTTGATCGGCCAGTCGGACGCGGGCGGCGAGGTGGCCCGCCGCGAGCTGGCGGCGCTCGAGCAGATCTGCCTGGACTGCGGCGCGGACCTGGCGTACACCACGGAGGACCTGGAGGAGGGCCGGATGCTCCTGCACGCCCGCCGCGTGGTGCTCACGGCCCTGGAGACGTACGGGCTGTGGCTGACCGACGACGTCTGCGTGCCGCGGACGCGGATCGCGGAGCTGATCCGCGGCTGCGAGAAGATCAGTTCCGAGGTGGGCCTGCGCATCGCGGTGGTCGGCCACGCCGGCGACGGCAACATGCACCCGACGATCGTCTACCAGCCGGACGACCCGGATGAGTTCGAGCGGGCCCAGCGCGCGTTCGACGAGATCCTCGAGGTGGGGCTGGCCCTGGGCGGCACGGTGACCGGCGAGCACGGGGTGGGGAAGATCAAGCGCGAGTGGCTGGCCCGGGAGATCGGGCCGGTGGGGCTGCGGGTGCACCAGCAGATCAAGCGGGCGCTGGACCCGGAGAACCTGTTCAACCCGGGCTCGATGTTCTCGATGACCTGAGGTTTTCGGCACCCCGCGCCGCGCTCGCAGAGGTCCCCGCCCGGGGGACCCCTGCTTTTACGTTACCGCGAGGGTCCGACAGTTTCGGCCGGCCACACGTGCGCGGAACCTCGGCCGCCGGGTTCGCGCGAAGGTCGCGAATGACTCATTCGGGACCTCCGACGTCCCGAATGAGTCATTCGC
>NZ_JBFAZA010000002.1:29449-182668 GCF_040681595.1 Amycolatopsis sp. NPDC051716
GCTTGGCTCTATTTCTCCTATCGGGGCCCCCCCCCCCACCCTTCTTTTATTTCCCCCACCTCGCTGCGGTGTCTGGCGAGCTGCGGGTGTCTGGTGAGCTGCGGTGCCCGGCGAGCCGTGGTGCCCGGCGAGCGAACCGGAACTCACTCCTTGATGCGCGGGATCCGCTGCGTGACCTCGGGGTCCGCCTCGGCCAGAGCCTTCTTCTCGCGCCGCGACTTCAGGTACTCCAGCGCGATCGGCACCACCGACACGAGCACGATCAGCACGAAGATCGCGTCGACGTTGTCGCGGATGAAGCCGATGTTGCCCAGCAGCGAACCCAGGATCGTGATGCCCGCGGCCCACAGGATGCCGCCGAGGACCGTGTAGGTGAAGTAGCGCTTCGGGTCCATGCGGCCGATGCCCGCGATCCACGTGATGAACGTGCGGACGAACGGGACGAACCGGGCCAGCACGACCGCCTTGGGGCCGTGCTTCTCCAGGAACTCGTGCGTCTTGTCCACGTACTCGCGCTTGAAGAACTTCGAGTCCGGCCGGTTGAACAGCTTCGGGCCGGCGAAGTAGCCGATGTAGTAACCGGCCACGTTGCCGAGCAGGGCCGACGCCGTCACCAGGACGCAGACCAGCCACAACGGGGCGTTCAGCGTTCCGTTCGCGATGAACAGGCCCGCCGTGAACAGCAGCGAATCACCCGGGAGGACCGGGAAGATGCTGCTCTCGATGAAGATGATCAGGCACAGCACCGCGATGACCGGTGTCGTCAGCCCGCTCAGCAGGTGCTGCGGGTCCAGCCATGACGGCAGCAGCGACATCGTGTTGACCGTGCTCTGGGCGAGAATCACCTGGAAAACGGTACAGGGTCACCCTGAGTCGTGACTGAGACCCGGTCAGACCAGCGTGAGCAGGCCGACCACGGACCCCGCGGCGAGCCCCAGCAGCACCGCCAGCAACAAGATCCAGTACGCGGGCAGCTGCGCCGACGTCCGCGCCGGTGCCGGCTCCGGCGGACGCGGGGTGAACGTCGTCGGGGCCTCCGCCTCCAGGGCCGCGCGCTCGCGCTCCAGCGAGTCCGCGCTCGCCCCGGAGAGCAGCCCGTACGCCGAGGGCAGCTCGTTGATCGCGCTGGTCGGGACCGCGTCGGTGGCCGGCTCGGCCCCGCGAGCGCCGGCCGCCAGCGAGCCCGAAGACGTCGACGAAGCCGGAGTGGCCGGGGACGACGAAGACGTGTCGGACGCCTTGGGGGGCGGCGACACCTGCGGTGCGAAGACGGCTTGCGCGCGAAGGGCGTCCGCCAGCAGCTGCTCGGGGTCCTTCGGCTCGCTCATCTCCGCCCGTCCGCTCGCAACACCTACGTACTCAAGGTAGCCGTACCCACCTCGGCGACCCATTCTCCCCGGCGCAACACCTTCGCCGGCCGCAGGTCCTGGTCGAGGACCACGACGTCGGCCTGGTAACCGGAGCACAGCATCCCGGTCCGGTCCGCGATGCCGAGCAGCTCCGCGGGCCGCTGCGACGTCGCGTGCACCGCGTCGAGGATGCCGAGTTTCGCACCCCGGACCAGATTGCGGAAGGCGGTGTCCATCGTCAGGGTGCTGCCGGCCAGCGAACCGTTGTCGGCGAGGGTGGCGACGCCGTCGTGGACGTCGACCTCGAGGCGGCCCAGCGTGTAGCGGCCGTCCGCGGCGTCGGTGGCCGACATCGCGTCCGTGATGAGGACCGTCCGGTTGCGGCCCGCGTGCTTGGCCGCCAGGCGGACCACCGTCGGGTGCAGGTGGACCAGGTCGCAGATCAGCTCGATCGTGATGCGCTCGTCGTCCAGCAGCGCGCCGACCGGGCCGGGCTCGCGGTGGTGCAGCGGCCGCATGCCGTTGAACAGGTGGGTCGCCACCGTGGCGCCCGCGTCGATCGCCGGCAGCAGCTGCTCCTCGACGCCGTCGGTGTGCCCGATGGCGGCGATCACGCCGGACTCGGCCAGCTGGCGGACCGCCTTCACGCCGCCGTGCAGCTCGGGGGCGATGGTGACCATCCGGATCGCGCCCTGGCCCGCGCGCAGGAGCTTCTCGACCGTGCCGGTGTCCGGTTCGAGCAGCGTCTCCGGGTCGTGCGCGCCGCAGCGGGCCTTCGAGATGAACGGCCCCTCCAGGTGGATGCCCGCGACCTCGCCGTCCTGGACGAGCTCACGCAGCGCCGCGACCTGCTCACGCAGGATGTCCACCGGGTCCGAGACCAGGCTGGCGAGCATGGTCGTGGTGCCGTGACGGCGGTGCGCTCGCACCGCCGTCAGGAGTTCCTCGGGATCGAGGGAGGTGAACGAGCCACCTCCCCCGCCGTGGCAGTGGGTGTCGACGAACCCGGGCACGACCAGCGCCCCGCCGACGTCCACGTGTTCGCCGGACGGCGGGGTCCCGGAACCCACGCCGGCGATCCGCCCGTCGGACACGGCCACCCAGCCGTCGTCGAGTAAACGGTCCGGGGCGGCGACCCGGCCGCCCATGATCACGAAATCTCCGGCGCCTCTCACGCACCCCAGCATATATTGGTCTGGACCAAGCATGGTGATACGACTCAGTGATCGGAATGGTCCACCCGGGTCACTGTGGGGCTTGCATGGCCTTCTGGAGGGCCTCGAGCGCCCGGCTGGCGGTCGATTTAACGGTACCCTTGGAGATACCTGCGGCCTCAGAGATCTCGGCCTCGCTCAGCCCGCCGTAGTACCTCAGCACGAGCACTTCGCGCTGGCGGGGCGGCAGCTTCGACAGCGCGCTGACCACGGCCTGGTGCTCGCTGGAGAGCATCGCGAGGCTCTCCGCGGAGCGCGCGTTCACCGCGTGCGGGGGCACGTACTCGCGGGCCGTCTTGCGGCGGCGCAGCACGCTGCGCGACCCGTTGACCACCGCGGTGCGCAGGTAGCCGACCGCGGCCGCGGCGTCCCGGAGCCTGCCCCAGTTGCGGTGCAGGCCGGTGAAAGCCTCCTGGACCACGTCTTCCGCCGTCGCGGGCTCGTCCACCAGCAGAATCGCCAGCCGCACCAGCCGCATGCGGTGCTGGCGGTAGAGGTCTTCGAGGGTCAGCGGTGTCGGCGCCTGCGCCGGGGCCGGACCGTCCATGACCCGCAGGTGGCCGAGGGTCGCCTCGACGCTGCGTTCCGCATTGCCCTCGAGCATGAACCCCTGCCTGTTCTCGACCCCGGTTTGCACGGCGTGCCGCGTCAGCAGGTTCACGGTATTCACAGCGCTCACACAGGTACTGACGCACGCCCAGCCTATCGGGTTCAGATGCCGGTGCCACAGATCGGATGCTGGTACAGAACCGTGACACGGGTAGCGTCGGCGGTGTCCCGCCCGCGCCGACCCCGGAGATCCACATGGCCTGGTTCCTCGTCGAAATCACCTACGTCCAGGAGAAGATGCCGGACGTCCGGCCGCGCCACCGGGAGTTCCTGACCAAGCTGGCCGGCGAGGGCCGCGTCGCGGTCGCCGGGCCGCTCGGCGACGGCACCGGCGGCATCACGCTGTACCAGGCCGACGACGAGGCGCACCTCAAGGAGACGATCGACCAGGACCCGTACTTCCTGGAAGGGGCCATCGCGCAGCGGTCCATCCGCGAGTTCAAGCCGGTGATCGGCGCCTGGCTGCCGTCATAGGTCGAGCACGGTGCTGCCGCGGTCGACGCAGATCCGCATGGACCCGCCGCCGGCCGCCGGCACCGCGCAGGTCCCGCAGAAACCCTGGCGGCACGAGTACGGCGTGCCGGGCCGCGCCGCCAGGAGGACGTCGAGTGCCGTCCGGTCGCCCGGCACCTCGAGCACCCGGCCTGACCTCCGCAAAGTCAGCCGGAACGGTGCTCCCGCGACGATCGGCGGCGGCGCGAACCGTTCGAAGTGGACGGCCTTGGCCGTGGTCAGCGCCAGGTCGGCGCGGACACCCGTGATCATCGCCACCGGGCCGCAGCAGTAGACCGACGCGCCCTCCGGAAGCCCTTCGAGGAGCTCGGCGCCGGACGCCGGGACGCCGAACTCGGTGTCCGGGCGGATCCACACGCGGTCGTCGTCCGGGAGCTCGCCGAGGAACGGCATCGACGCGCGGCTGCGGCCGGTGTAGACCAGCCGCCAGTCCGCGCCTCTCGCGACGGCATGGCGGACCATCGGCAGGATCGGCGTGATCCCGATGCCGCCGGCGACGAAGAGGAACGGCCCGGCGCCGACGAGCGGGAACGCCGTCCGCGGGCCCCGGGCGGTGACGCGGGTGCCGGGGGCCAGCGCGTGGATTTCGCTCGACGCGGCACCGATCCGCCGGACGGCGATCCGGTAGTGCGAGCGGTCGGCGGGGTCGCCGCACAGCGAATATTGCCTGGTCAGCCCGGACGGCAGCACCAGGTCGAGGTGCGCGCCCGGCCGCCAGGCCGGCAGCGGGGTGCCGTTGGCGAGCCGCAGGCTGACGACGCCGTTGGCCTCGGGCCGGATCGTTTCGACGGCCAGCGAAAGGTTCCGGTCCACCGTGCGCACGGGCGGCCGCCGCTTTCCGCTGAATTGGGACAACCGGCGGTAAACACCCACCACCCCGACCAAAGTGGACATCAGGTGGTCGGTGCGCGCGCTGCCGTCGAGCCGGGTGGGCCGGCCGAGGGTCACTCCGCCGCCCGGGCCGCGGGCGAACTCGCCAGGTAGGCCACCGCCTGCTCGGTGTTCCCGGTCTCGGACGGGTGATACGTCTTCCGGAAGTACGGCCGGATCTCCCGCAGCAGCTCCCGCCCGGTCGGCAGCAGCCCCCGCTTCGCCGCCCGGCGATAGCCGCGCAGCGACGCGCGTCCGGGCCGGGTCGGGTCGTTGCGCATCAGGTAGCGCGTACCGCGGGCGAAGACCCAGGCCAGCACCGGCGTCACCGCCGCCATGCTGCGGACCCGCCGCCCGTACCGCCCGTCGAGGTGCATGAACAGGTCGAACGCCACCGACCGGTGCTCGACCTCTTCGGCACCGTGCCAGCGCAGCAGGTCCAGCATCACCGGATCGGTGCCCGCGTGCTCCAGGGGCGCGTCGAGCACCCATTGGCCGAGGAACGCGGTGTAGTGCTCGATCGCGGCGATGATCCCCAGCCGCTCCACCAGCCACTCTTCCGCGGCCCGGCCGGTCAGGTCGCGGTCGCCCAGCAGCTTCCGGAACAGCCACTCCATCTGCGCCACGAACGGCCGCACGCGCACGCCCGCCGCTTCGAGGTGCGCCGCCGCGCCGTCGTGGGCCTCGGCGTGCACCGCCTCCTGGCCGATGAAGCCGAGGACGTCCGCCCGGAGCCGCTCGTCGCGGATCAGCGGCAGCGCCTGCTTGAACACCTCGACGAACCAGCGCTCGCCTTCGGGCAGCGCCAGGTGCAGCACGTTGACGGTGTGCGTGGCCTGCGGTTCGCCGGGGATCCAGTGCATCGGGAGCGCCGCCCAGCCGAACCGCACGTTCCGGGCGTGCAGGACGAGCTGTTCGTCCCCGGACGTCACGACGCCCGGCCGGACAGTTCGTAGTCGGCCGGGTCGACCTTGCGGGTCTCCAGCCAGTAGCGCCAGGTGAAGCCCGGCCAGATCGTCCGGTTCACGCCCTGGGCGTCGAGGTACCAGCTCTTGCAGCCGCCCTGCGTCCAGACGCCCTTGACCAGCTTGTCCTGGATCTCCCGCTGGAACTCGTCCTGCACGCCCGGCCGGACGTCGAGCGCGGCGGCACCGCGCGAATCGGCGAGCTTGATGGCGTCGACGACGTACCGCGCCTGCGACTCGATCATGAACACGACGGAGTTGTGGCCGAGCGCGGTGTTCGGGCCGAGCAGGAAGAACAGGTTCGGGTAGCCGGACACGGTGATGCCCTTGTGCGTCCGCATGCCCTCGCTCGCCCACTCCTTGGCGAGGTTGCGGCCGTCGACGCCGGTGATGTCGAGGTACTCCAGCGCGTCGGTGACCTTGAAGCCGGTGCCGTAGATGATCGCGTCGACCTCGTGCTCGACTCCGGCGGAGTCGACGATCGAGTGCGCCTTGACCTCCTGGATCCCGGCCGTGTTCACGTCGACGTTCGGCCGGGCCAGCGCCGGGTAGTAGTCGTTGGAGATCAGGACGCGCTTGCAGCCCATCGTGTAGTCCGGCGTGACCTTCTTGCGCAGCGCGCGGTCCTTGATGCCCTTCGCGATGTTCCGCTTCGCGATCAGCTCGCCGGCCTTCATGATCGCCGGATGGCCGTTGAAGCCGATGGCCCGCGCCTCCAGCAACCAGTACAGCGCGTTGCGGTAGGCCCGCTGGGTGCCGGGGACGCGTTTGAACAGCGTCCGCGCCCACGACGGCATGGCGTGGTCGGGCTTGGGCATGATCCACGGCGGCGTCCGCTGGAACAGTGTCAGCTCGGCGACGTCGGGGGCGATCTTCGGGACGAACTGGACGGCGCTGGCGCCGGTGCCCACGACGGCGACCTTCTTGCCGCGCAGGTCGTACTCGTGGTTCCAGCGCGCGGAGTGCCAGCTCTGGCCCTTGAAGTTCGCGATCCCGGGCAGGCCGGGGATCTGCGGGATGTGCAGGCCGCCGACGCCGGAGACGAGGAACTGCGCGACGAACTCCCGGCCGTCCCTGGTCGTCGCCGTCCAGCGGCGCTCCCGCTCGTCCCAGTGGGCGCCGGTCAGCTCGACGCCGAAGCGGATCTTCTCGCGCAGCCGGTACTTGTCCGCGACGCTCTTGAGGTAGTCGAAGATCTCCGGCTGCGGCGAAAACGACCGTGACCAGCCCGGGTTCTGCTCGTACGAGAACGAGTACATGTGCGACTGCACGTCGCACGCGCACCCGGGGTAGGAGTTGTCGCGCCAGGTACCGCCCACCTCGGCGGCCTTCTCCAGGATCACGTAGTCCCGGATACCGGCCTTCTCGAGCTGGATCGCCTGGCCGAGCCCGGAAAACCCGGTGCCCACGATCACGACCTTGAACCGCTCGGTCATCTGTCGGCCTCCGCTGCGTCGGGAATCCTGCCCAGATGACGTTACCTCAGGTAACAGTTACTTGGAAGTACCGGCTACTGATCAGTACGTCCCGCCGAGCTTGCCGTGGTTCCAGCTGACGACCTTGGTCGGCCGGAAGACCAGCCCGACGCGTTTGGCGGCCTGACCTGTGATGAAGGCCTGCAGCTCGGACGAGGCAGGGTCACCGGGCTTGGCGCCCGAGTACCGCTGCATGAGCGCGGTCCCCATCCGCGTGACCTCTTCGATGTCCTCGACGAGCTCGACGTCGGCCTCGAACGAGACGCCACGCAGCTTCTCGTAGCTGTCGCCGTCCTCGACGAGCACGGTCGCCTCCGGCAGCCGCCGGAGGTTCTTCGCCTTCTGCGACGTGCCGTACGTCCAGGTCGCGACGCCGTCCTCGTGCGGGAAGTACCAGAGCGGCGCGAGGTGCGGCCGGCCGTTCGGGCCGATGCTGGCGACGTTGATGACCTTCTGCCCGGCGAGGTACTCCCGCACCTCGTCCGCGGTCATCCTGATCTGGTCGCGACGGGACATCTTCACCCCTTGGTGGCGGCCCGCCCGCCGTGGCCGGTGACCGCCGACTCGAACGCGCCGCGCGCCTCGATGTCGGCCAGCGCGGCCTTGTCCGCCGAAGGTACCCGGCTGCGGGAGCCGATCTCGACGACCGGCGGCAGGAAGGCGCGGAACAGCTTGAGCCCGCCGACCCAGCGCGGCACGTGGATGGTCCGGGCGCGTTTGAGGATGCCCGCTTCGAGGTCGTCCAGGGCCACGTCCAGCGGGTACGTCTTGCCGATCAGGCCGGGCATCGACGCGCGGAGCTTGCCGAACACCGGGTGCGCGTCGGCGCTCTCGACGAGGTCGGTGCGGATCCACGTCGGGTGCGCGACGCCGACCTTGACACCCAGGTGGGCGACCTCGGCGCGGAGGCTGTTGGAGAACGCTTCGACGCCGGCCTTCGCGGCGGAGTAGTTCGCCATCCCTGGAGCGTGCGTGATCGCGGCGAGCGACGAAATCGCCAGCAGGTAGCCCTTGCGCTCGATGACGTGCGGAAGCGTGACGCGGAACGTCCGCCAGACGCCGAGCAGGTCTACCTCGATGACCTTCTCGAACGCGGCCCGGTCGACCGAGCGGACGAAGCCCGCGGTCGCGATGCCGGCGTTCGCGATGACGATGTCGATCCCGCCGAAGTGCTCGACGACGCTCGCCGTCGCGCGCTCGAGCGCGTCCCAGCTGGTGACGTCGGCTTCCCAGGACCGCGCGTTCGGGCCGATCCGGTCGGCGACCTTCTTCTGCTCGCCGGCTTCGAGGCCGACGAGGGCGACCTTGGCGCCGCGGGCCGCCAGCCGCTCGGCGAGGCCGGCGCCGATGCCGCGGGCCGCGCCGGTGATCAGCACGACCTTGCCGTCGACCTTCTTGGTGCCGCTCAGCAGCGAAAACGGGTTGGCCACGGTGCCCTCCTGGACGTCGAACGTCGCTCTCGGAGGGCACCGTACCTCAACTTACCCGCAGTAAGCTACCCATGAGTATGTTCAGGCCGTGGCCGCGCTCAGGGTGGCGACCTCGGCGTCCGTCAGCTCCAGCGAGACCGAGGCGAGGAGGTCGGTGAGCTGCTCGGTCGTCCGCGCGCTGGCGATCGGGGCGGCGACCGTCGGCTGCTGCCGCAGCCACGCGAGCGACACCGTGGCCACCGAAACCCCGTGCGCCAGGGCGACTTCGTCCAGTGCGGCGAGGACGCGTTCGCCGGTCGCGTCCAAATAGGACACCGCGCCGGCGGCGCGCGGGCTGTCCCCGGTCTGGTCCTTCGTGCGGTACTTGCCGGTGAGAAAGCCTTTCGCCAGGGCGAAGTACGGCAGGGTCGCGAGGCCTTCGCGCTCGACGAGTGGCGCGAGGTCGCGTTCGTAGTCCCGCTCGACGAGGTTGTAGTGCGGCTGCAGCACGGCGAACCGCGCGAAGCCATTTTCGTCCGAAATGGACAGTGCTTCGGCGAGCCGCGCGGCGGTGTAGTTGGACGCGCCCAGGTAGCGGACCTTGCCCGAGCGGACCAGGGCGTCGAACGCCGCCAAGGTCTCTTCGAGCGGGGTGTCCGGGTCGTCGCGGTGGGCGTAGTAGAGATCGATGTGGTCGGTCTTCAGGCGCCGCAGCGAGTCCTCCGCCGCGGCCTGGATGTTCTTCGCGGAAAGGCCCGGGCGCGCGTCCCACATCCCGACCTTGGTCGCCACGACGACGTCGGCACGCCGGCCGCGGGCGGCCAGCCAGTTGCCGATGATCGTCTCGGAGCCACCGCCGCCGCCGTAGGTCGGCGCTGTCCAGGAAGTTGCCGCCCGCCGCGGTGTAGGCGTCCAGCACGGTGAACGACCGCGGTTCGTCGGCCGTCCAGCCGAAGACGTTGCACCCGAGGTTGAGTCCGAACACGTCCAGATCGGTGTTGCCCAGCTTGGTCATGCCTCCGACGTTAATACTTCCCACGATCCGGGAACCCGGGAGGAAAATCGCCGTCTGATGCGTTGAGGTGTTCCATGGCAATCGAACTCGGCAAGCTCGGTATCTGGCGGCACTACTCGGGCGTCGACGCGCAGTTCGCGGCGGAGGCGGAGAAGCTCGGCTACGGCGCGATCTGGTTGGGGGCGTCCCCGAGCGGGGACCTCGCCTACGTGGACGATCTCCTCGCGGCGACGGACCGCCTGGTCATCGCGACCGGCATCGTGAACATCTGGCAGGACGAGCCCGCGGACATCGCCCGCGTGTACGAACGGATCGTGGCCAAGTACCCGGACCGCTTCCTGCTCGGCATCGGCGCGGGCCACCCCGAGGCCTCCAAGGAGTACAAGAAGCCGTACGCGGCCCTGGTCGACTACCTCGACGGCCTGGACGCGGCGGGGGTCCCGGTTGCCGGCCGCGCCTTGGCGGCGCTCGGTCCGAAGGTCCTCGAGCTGGCCGGCGACCGGACGGCGGGCGCGCACCCGTACCTGACCACGCCGGAGCACACGCGGGGAGCTCGCGCGGTCCTGGGCGAGGGCAAGCTGCTGGCCCCGGAGCAGAAGGTGGTCCTCGGCACCGACGCCGCCGAGGCCCGCGCGATCGGCCGCAAGACCGTGAAGTTCTACCTGGGGCTGTCGAACTACGTCGCCAACCTGCGCAAACTCGGCTTCACGGACGAGGACGTCGAAGGCGAGGGCAGCGACCGCCTGGTCGACGCACTGGCCCTGCACGGCGACGCGGACACGATCGCGACAGGCGTCCGCGCCCACCTCGAAGCGGGTGCCGACCACGTGAACATCCAGGTCCTGAACGAGGACCCGTGGCCGGCTTACCGCGAGCTGGCGGCCGCGCTGCGCTGAGTGTGATCTCCGTCCGGTCGCCGGTCACCGCGGTGACCGGACGGACCGCTTTCTGAACCGATCCGACGTGCGGGAAAGTTTCTGTGCGGGGACCGGTGTGCGGCGGCGGTACACCTCGTACGATGCGGTCGGGACCACCCTGTGCCAAGGAGGAGTAACGATGCCCATCGCCACCCCCGAGGTCTACGCGGAGATGCTCGACCGGGCCAAGGCGAACGAGTTCGCCTACCCGGCCATCAACGTGACCTCGTCCGAAACCGTGAACGCCGCCATCCGCGGCTTCGCCGAGGCGGAGAGCGACGGCATCATCCAGTTCTCCACCGGCGGTGCCGAGTTCGCGTCCGGCCAGAAGGTCAAGGACATGGTGACCGGCGCGACCGCGCTGGCGGAGTTCGCCCAGGTCGTCGCGGCGAAGTACGACATCAACGTCGCGCTGCACACCGACCACTGCCCGAAGGACAAGCTGGACGGCTTCGTCCGCCCGCTGATCGAGATCTCGGCCGAGCGCGTCAAGAACGGCCAGAACCCGCTGTTCCAGTCCCACATGTGGGACGGCTCGGCGATCGACCTCGACGAGAACCTCGAGATCGCGCAGGAGCTGCTGGCCAAGACGGCGGCCGCGAACATCATCCTCGAGGTCGAAATCGGCGTCGTCGGCGGCGAGGAAGACGGCGTCGAGGCGGAGATCAACGAGAAGCTGTACACCGCCGAAGGCGACTTCCTGAAGACGATCGACGCGCTCGGCGCCGGCGAGAAGGGCCGCTACCTGCTGGCGGCGACGTTCGGCAACGTCCACGGCGTGTACAAGCCGGGCAACGTGAAGCTGCGCCCGGACGTGCTGAAGGGCGGCCAGGAGGCGGCGTCGAAGAAGCTCGGCCTGCCCGAGGGCTCGAAGCCGTTCGAGCTGGTCTTCCACGGCGGCTCGGGCTCGCTCCCGGAGGAGATCCGCGAGGCGGTGTCCTACGGCGTGGTGAAGATGAACGTCGACACGGACACGCAGTACGCGTTCACCCGCCCGATCGTGGACCACTTCTTCAAGAACTACGACGGCGTCCTGAAGATCGACGGCGAGGTCGGCAACAAGAAGGTCTACGACCCGCGGTCGTACCTGAAGGCCGCGGAGGCCGGCATGGCCCAGCGCGTGGTCGAGGCCTGCCAGGCCCTCGGCTCGGCGGGCACGAAGCTCAAGTAAGTCTTTTCGCACGAAGGGCCGCCACGGAGTTTTCGTGGCGGCCCTTCGTCATGTTCAGGCCGATTCGGCGACCGAGCGCCGCGCTGCCCACCTCCGGGTCAGCGGTTCCGCGCCGGCCCACAGGGCGAACACCCCGGCCAGCACCACCGCGGCCGTCCAGTACGCCGCCGGGGGTGCCGACTCGGTGTGCGCGTCCCCGAGCACCCACGGGCGGAACTGTGACTGCAGCCAGAACGCCCCGTACCCGAACGCCGTCACCAGCAACGCCCCGGCGGCCGCGCGCACGACGCCGTGGCTCATCGCGAACGCCAAGTCCACCGCGAGGCCCACGAAGAGCAGGTAGAACGGCACCGTCGACACCGGGAAGCCGAGCCCGAGCAGCAGCGGCCACATCACCGACCGATAGGCGACGTACGCGAGCGCCACCGAAGAGGCCGCCCAGCGGAACCCCAACGTCTTCCGGGCCAGCACCAGGATCAGCGCCATGACGCCGATGCCCCACAGCGGGTACACCCACTCCGGGATCGGCATCGTGAAGTGCAGCACAGCCGTCCGGTCGACCGGGTGCCCGATCTGGTTGGCCGCGAAGTCCAGCAGCGACTTCTCCGCCTCCGGTTCGCCGCGCTCCCAGGCGCGCAGGCCGAGGATGCCGTACTCCTGCTGGCCGTTCGGGAAGAACGTGTTCTCCAGGAAGAACGCCCACAGCGCGAGCAGCACGCCGGTCCGGAACCGCCCGGGCGGGGACAGCCGGAGCCAGCCGAGCAGGACACCGGCCTGCATGATGCCCGTGCCCAGGTAGAGCATCATGTGCGACGGGCTCCACGCGGTCAGGTCGAGGCCGTTGACGCGGTGGTTGATGACGTCCAGCGGGGCCGCCACCAGGAACGTCAGCAGGCCGACCTGCATCAGCCGCAGTGACGTCTTGTCGGCGCCGAGACCCGTGTAGCTGTGGATCGCCACCAGCACCACGATGATCACCGTGCCGACGGTGTTGATCAGGTGCGGCGGCGCCAGGTCGTCGCGCAGCCACATGAAGTGCCACGACATGTCCCACGACGAGCCGACCAGCTTGAACGCGAACGCCGCCAGCCACATCCCGTAGCAGAACCGGAGCACCCAGTCCGGGGTCGGCTGCCCGGGGGCACCGCGGTGCCAGTGCCGCGTGAAGAACAGCCGCGTCTTGCCGACGGGACTGCGCGGAATGACGTCCACCGGGACGTCGACTGCCTTGGCCATGCCGGACATCATGGCCGGTCATGGTCACGAGTGGGTCAGGACCGTGGCAAAGACCGCCAAAATCGGGGTTCACCCGTAGGGGTGGCGGACTTGCTCCGGGCGGGCACTGCTTGGCATGGTGTCGCGCCATGATGCCGAAACGAGTTGTCGCGGGCGTGCTGGTGGCCGCCCTGGTGCTGGCCGGAGCCGGGGTGCTGGGGAGCCTGTTCCTCTAGAGGCAGAATGGGCGGCATGACGCACAACCTGCTCGGCCCCGAGCCGACGCTGCTGCCCGAGCACACCGCCGCCCAGGCCGCGCTCGACGCCGGGACCGACCCGGCCACCGTCGCCGCCGAACACCCCGACTACAGCGAGGCCTGGGCGTCGCTGGCCGAGAAGGCCTTCGACGCGGGCGAGACCGTCGCCGCGTACGCGTACGCCCGCACCGGCTACCACCGGGGTCTCGACCAGCTGCGCCGCGCGGGCTGGAAGGGCTTCGGCCCGGTGCCCTGGGCGCACCGCCCCAACCAGGGGTTCCTCCGCGCCCTCGCCGTCCTGGGCAAGGCCGCCGGGAAGATCGGCGAGGCCGAGGAGTTCGAGCGCTGCCGGACCTTCCTCGCCGACTCCGACCCCGCCGCCGCGGAAGCCACCGGCCTGAAGTGACCCCCCGGTCGTGAGTGGTAACGCGGGTTCTAACCCGCCTTACCACTCACGACAGGTTGCGGGAGACCTCAGAACCAGCCGCAGTCGACCGGCGCCGGCAGGCCGGCGAAGCGGCCCTCGAGCCAGGCGAACGCCTCCGGGAACGCCCGCACCGCGCCGAGCACGTGGGTCGGGATCAGCGTCGTGCTGAACTGCACCTTCACGCCCTTGCCGCACCACGTCCGGCCCAGGTCGCGGTCCTGCGCGTAGGGGACGATGTCGTCGAGCGCGCTGTGCACGATCAGCACCGGCGCCGTCGGCTTCAGCGTCCCGATCTTCTGCTCGGCCACGCGGGAGGCGTACGGCTCCTCGCCGAGGTACGCGGTGAGCGAGCGGCCGTCGGTGGTCAGCGTCGAGGACTGCGTGAAGGCGTGCGCGGCGATCGCCTCCACCGTGCACTCGGTGCGGACCTGCTCGAACAGCTGCTTCCCGCGCGCGTTGAGCAGCGCCGGGATGTTCAGCTCCGGGTAGGCGTAGTTCATGCTCACCAGCGCGAACCCGAGGAAGCCGACCGCGTAGTGGCCGTCGAGGTTCTTGGCGACCTCGGCGAGGTCCGCCGGCACCGCCCCCGCGTACGCGCCCTTCAAGTTCAGCTCGGGTGCGTAGCTCGGCTGCAGCTCCGCCGCCGCGGCCGACGCGCCGCCGCCCTGGGAGTAGCCCGCGATCGCGACCGGGCCGTCGTCCGGGAGCCCGGCCTCCGGCAGCCGCTGGGCCGCGCGGATCGCGTCGAGCACGGCGTGGCCCTCGGACGCGCGGTTGACGTACGTGTGGTCCCCGGGCGTGCCCAGCCCTTCGTAGTCGGTGACCACGACCCCGTACCCCCGCGCCAGCAGCCCCGCGATGAACGGCCCTTCGTACTCGAAGCCCGCGGCAAGCGCTTTCGACGGCGCGCAGTCGTCGCCCTCGCCCTGGGTGCCGACGGCGTAGGAAACGATCGGGCGCACCCCGGCGCCGTGCCACGCCGACCGAGGGGTCAGCACCGTGCCGGTGACGGCGATCGGCGAGCCGTGCGTGTCGGTGCTGCGGTACATGATCCGCTGCACGGTCGCGTCGGCCTTGATCAGCTGGATGGGATCGATGTAGAACGTCGACGTCTCGTGCCGGATGAGGTCACCGTTGCGGCCGGCGGGCAGGGGGGACGGCGGATCGTAGAAGGACGCGGCGGAGGCCTGGGGCGGGCCCAGCGTCGCCGGCGCCAGAACGGAAACCGTGGCGACGGCCGCGGAGAGGGCGCGGCGGAGGAAGATACGCATGCTTGCTCCTCGTTGAGCAGGGCGGGTGCGCGGGGAAACACCTTTTTAGACAGAGGTGTCGGAAAAAGAATCACGTGAGGTGGACCACCATGTCAAGCCCGGCTCCGCGTGGGCGGCCGCGCAAGCTCCCGGTTTCGGAGCAGCGCGCCCGCGTGCTGAACGCGACGGCGAGGGTGGTCGGGCAGCACGGGATGCAGGGCGCGACGATCGAGCAGATCGCGCGTGAGGCCGGCGTCTCGCGCCAAGCCGTCTACGAGCAGTTCGGCGACCGGGCGACGCTGTTCGCCGAGGTCGTGGCGGAAACCGAAGAGAGGGCGTTCACCGCCATCGCGGGGCCGTCGGTGGCCGACGAGCAGCCCGGTCTCCGGGCCTGGGCGCGGGCCAACTACGCCAACATGGTCACCTTCGTCGCCGACCACCCCGAGGGCTACGGCGTGCTCCGCGCGGCCGAGCGGGCGGGCGACCCCGCTCTCACCCGGCTGAGGGAGCGGCTGGCCGTCGTCTACGCCGAGGCCAGCCGCAAGCGGTGGGCCGCCCACGGCATCGACTCGGGCCGGGCGGACCGCGCGCTCGTCACGCTCTTCTTCGCGATGACCGAGTCACTGGTCCAGGCCACCTGGGACGGCGAGCCGCCGGACCAGGACGCCCTGATCGACCTGCTCACCGAATTCACCGTGGGTGGCGTCGCCCGCCTGCAGACCAAGGCGAGCGACGTCATCGATCGGCTGCGGTAAGGCGCTGAGACCTGGTCTCGAAACTCGGCGTGCCGCTGGGTGAACCAACGGCCCGCCCGTGGCTCCGCACCGCCCGCCTGTGGGGCCCGGCCCGACGGACCGGAGGTCGGTCAGAGAGACTGGGGGCCAGTGCCCGCCCTCTCGACCTGGAGCCTTTGATGCCGCAAGGGACCGTCCGTTGGTTCGACGCCGAACGAGGTTTCGGCTTCCTCGCGCCCGAGGACGGCTCGCCGGACGTGTTCGTGCACGCCTCCGAGATCGTCGGGGACGGCGGCGAGAGAGTGCTCCGCGAGGGTCAGGCCGTCGTGTTCGAGGTCGGCGAGAACGACCGCGGGCCCCAGGCGCTGCGCGTTCGCGTCACCGCCGATGCGGCCACCGGCAGCGCCGTGGGCCTGCTCGGCACCATCAACTGGTACGAGCCGGGCAAGGGGTACGGCTTCGCGTCGCCGGACGGCGGCGGCGCCGACATCTTCGTGCACAGCTCCGCCATCGTGACCGGCGGCGTGGTCACCGAGGGGCAGCGGGTGGCCTTCCTGATCGTCGAAGGCGAGCGCGGCCCGCAGGCCGGGCACGTGATCCCGCTGGGAGCAGGGGCCGGCTCACCCGCCGCGGCCGGTATCACGGACGGTGCCGACGGCACGGTGGCCTGGTACGACGAGGACAAGGGCTTCGGCTTCATCAACCCCGACTCCGGCGCCGGGGACGTCTTCGTTCACGCCCGGGCCCTGGCCGAGGGGCTGACGTGGCTCGCGGAGGGCGACCGCGTCGCCTACGAGGTGGCCAGTGGAGACAAGGGCCCGCAGGCCCGCGACGTGCACCTGGTCCGGGGCGCCGAGCCCCAGGCGGCGCCGCAGCGGTCGGCACCTGCCGCGGCCGCAGGGCCGTCGGCGCGGGACGTGCCCGTACGAGGCGGCGAGGGCGTCGTCGCGCGCTACGACGCCGACCGCGGCTTCGGCTTCATCACCCCGGACGCAGGCGGCGAAGATCTCTTCGCCCACGCGTCCGTGATCATGGGGCCGGAGCCGCTGCAGAAGGGTGACCGGGTCCGGTACGCGGTGCGTCAAAGCGACCGGGGCCCGCAGGCCGACCGCATCGAACGCCTCTGAAGAGGGGTGGTGACGGGGGCCCCGTGCCCGACCCGAGGACCTGCTCCGCGCTCAGGAGCTCACCAGTCACCCCCACCCAGCGACACAGAGCCCGGCGGCAGCGGCGGTAGCCGTAGCCCTTGTCGGCGTGCAGCTTGTTCGGTCGCCCGTCGTGGCCGGCCCGCCCGGCCGTGGTGGCCGCGCACGGCCGGGTCCGGGTCCAGCAGCGGCTCGAACAGCATGCCCGTCGTGGGTGTTCGCCGCCGACACCATGATGTGCAGCAGTAGACCAGGTCTAAGCCGCGGCCAAGGCCGTGGCGACCGACCCCACCACCCGGTTGCGCCCGCCGTGTTTGGCCGCGTACACGGCCGCGTCGGCGGACGCCATCACTTCCTCGATGGACGAGCCGTCCAGTGGGTACGCGGCGACGCCGATCGACGCCGTCTGCCGTTCGATGTCGACGGCGGCGCCCGCGTTGGTCGTGGTGCTGATGATCAGCTCGCTGACCCGTTGCCGGATCCGCTCCGCCGTGACGATCGCGTCTTCTTTGGACGTCGAAGGCAGCAGCGCGACGAACTCCTCGCCACCGAACCGGCCGACCAGGTCGTGCGCCCGGGTCTCCTGCCTGACCACGGCGGCGACCGCCTTGAGCACGTCGTCCCCCGCGAGGTGGCCGTAGGTGTCGTTGATCCGCTTGAAGTGGTCGAGGTCGATCATCATGGCGCCGAAGCTGCCGTTCTCCCGCTCCGCCCGCGAGATCTCGCGCTGCGCGCCGTCCTGCCAGGTGGTGGCGTTGAGCAGCTGCGTCTTCTGGTCGGTCGTGGCCAGCTCTTCCAGCCGCTTGATCAGCACGGACCGCTGCAGCACGTAGAGCGGCAGGATGACCAGCACCGACAGCAGCGGCTCCTCGTTGAGCACCATCACCAGCAGCGCGCCGACGCACAATGTGGACAGCTCGAGCAGGTTGTCGTCCATGTTGCCGAGGCACGACACCGGGGTCGCGCTCTTCGGGTCGGCCAGGTACAGGCCGAGGCCGGTCAGCGCGGTGTTGACCGTGAAGAAGGCCAGCGCGGCCAGCGTCACCGTCGCCACCCCGCTGCCGATGGTCATGTGACCGACGACACCCGCGGAGAAGGCCGAGAGGATCATCGTGGTCGCGTTCGCGGCCACGCGGTGAAATTCACCCGGACGGGTGCCGGACCAACTACGGAACGCGAGGTAGACGTACAGCACGACCCCGAGTGCGGCGATCAGCTGGGCCGGCAGCAGCAGGCCCGCGGGCAGCAGCCAGACCGAAGTCATCGAGATGTAAGGCCCGCTGCTGAGGATGCGGCGCTGCCGCTCCAGCCGCCTGCTGACCTCGGTTTGCGCCACGGCCAGGGCCGTGAGCAGCAGAAACGTGCCCAGTTGGGCGACGGTGACCGGTACGGTCAACAGCGAGACGGCCGTCCAGCTCAGCATGACCGTGATGGCGGTCAGCGTCGCGATGATCCAGTCGCGGGGGCGGGTCCACAGTGCCCAGCCCCGCGCCCGAGAAATCAAGTCTTGGCCGCGCTGTTCCCCCGATGTGACCATTTTTCCCCCAGACCCTTGCGCAAATGTACGGTGACAAAGTACTCACAGACAGTTTCAGACCGTTCGCCTGCTGTCCACAAGGGCTTTCGGTGTGTACTTTTTCTTTGACACCGGAACGAGAGGTGGCCAGCGATGCGCGGCAAAGAACAGTGACCGCACAGCGCACCGCAAGGTCGCGCAGGTCGGGCCCACGCGCGGGGCATGTCATGCATGTTCGGCGCGTGCGGCTTCTTTGTCGAACCATCGTCCGGGCTCGCCCGACAGCGCCCGGCTCCACAGCACCGCCAGCGGCAGGGTGAGCACGATCCCGGCGATGCCGAAGATCCCGACCGTCCCGTGCGGGGTCAGCTGATCCGCGAGCACGCCGCCGATCAGCGGGCTGATGCCCATCATCGTGGTCAGGCCCGTGTTGGACAGGCCCATCACCTGCGCCCGCTGCTCGTCGGGCACCGCCAGGGTCAGTGACGCGGTCGCCTGCAGCAGGCAGACCGTGCCCAGGCCGCCGGAGACGATGAACAGGACGATCGACGAGATCGGGCCCGGGTTCAGGAAGCAGAGCACCAGCGGCACGGCGCACAGCGCCGCGAGCGGGCCGATCAGCTTCGGCCGCAGCCGCGCGGGCACCCAGCGCGTGTAGGCGAAGGTCGCGATGACGCTGCCGATCGGGTCGGCCGCGAGCAGCAGGCCGATCGATTCGGGGCCGCCGCCCGCCGCCGTGACGTACGGCGCGGCGATGCCCTCGTAGACCGGCAGCAGCCCCATCAGCCAGGTGAACAGCACCAGCGTCCGCAGCGGCGAGCTCGCGAACGCCGTGCGGCCACCGCCGCCGAGCGTC
Organism: Amycolatopsis sp. NPDC051716; assembly: GCF_040681595.1. NCBI lineage: Bacteria > Bacillati > Actinomycetota > Actinomycetes > Pseudonocardiales > Pseudonocardiaceae > Amycolatopsis > Amycolatopsis sp. NPDC051716. Next base: position 48,357 of record NZ_JBFAZA010000002.1, read on the forward strand.
GCGAAGAAGGACTTGCGCTGCTCACCGGTCGCCGCGGCCGGCCGGGCACGGACCCCGAAGCGCACGAAGAAGGCCGACAGCACGAACGTGGCGGCGTCGACGACCAGCGCCACGTGCGGGTCGAGGGCGATCAGCAGCGCGCCGCCGCCGGCGAAGCCGACCAGCTGGGCGGTCTGCACGGTCATGCTCCGGATGCCCATCCCGACGACGAACCGGTCGCCTTCGAGCACCTGCGGCAGCAGCGCCAGCTGGGACGCCTTGAACGGCGGGTTGACCAGGGAAACGCCGCCGACCAGCACGCACATCAGCCAGAACGGCATGCCGGGCAGGGCGACCAGCAGGATCAGGCCGGCCCGCAGCAGGTCGACGAGCACCATCACGCTGCGGCGCGGGAAGCGGTCGGCGAAGCCGGTCAGGAAGATGCCGCCGAGCAGCGACGGCGCGTACGTCAGCGCGTAGGTCAGGCCGGTGAGCGTCGCGGAGTTCGTCCCGGTGAACACGAGGATGGACAGCGCGACCCTGGCCAGCTGGTCGCCGGCGATCGAGAGCAGCTCGCCGAACCACAGCGCCCGGAACTCGGCGATCCCGAACACCTCGCGGAACGTGACGCGATCCGGCGGTGCTGCCATGCGTTTTCTCCCGACCTCTTCTTACAGACCGCGTCCGTCCCGTGGCCTCCGGTGACAAGACGACCAGGCGGTCATGAGGCAGTCACGGTACGTGAGTTACCCCAGCCAGTGTCCCGTGACTGTTGGTAAATCTCTAGGTTCTTTCGCTGGTATCCAAGGTGTCACGGAGCTTTCCCGAACGGGTCAGACGATAGCCCGCAGTGTCTGACCGGTCGCCCAGGAGTCACCAATGGATCATTCCGTACCCCTTGGTCGGTCGCCAGGGGCAAAAGTAGCCACCTCGCGTGCGCGCGGTGGCCACGAGGGAAACGGGAGGTCAGCCGCGGCCCCGCGCGCGTTCGATGACCTCGATGGACGCGCGGACCTGCTCGAAGGTGGGGGGTACCGCCCGGTTGAACACGACGGTCAGGGACCGGCGCGGGATGACGACGAACTCGACGTCGACCCCGGCCGCCTCCGCGGCGGCCTCGACGACGTCCCGCCAGTGCTCCGGGTCGATCCCGTCCGGGTCGGCCCATTCGTGGGCGAAGATCGCCCAGTTCCCCCGGAGGAGGGTGCCGACCACGTCCTGCGCGGTGTGGACGCGGTGCGGCGAACCGAGCTCATCGGTCAAGTATTCGCAGGTGGGGGGCAGTGATCGAGGCCCGGGCGCCTGGGTGGACGAAGGACAAGTTCGCTCCTTTCACCGGTGTGCCGGGGTATTCGGAGCCGTGGACCCGAGCGGATGGGTCCGGCCCGGTATTCCGCCCTGTGGGACGGGCGTCCGGCGCCGGAACCCCGGCGTAGCTTCGGCTTCGTGGCCGACCTCCCGCCGTTCACCCTGGCCGTCGTGGGCGCCGGACCCCGCGGGGTCGGCGTCCTCGAACGGCTCGGCGCGAACGCCGCGGAACTGCTCGGCGGCCGGCGGCTCGAGGTGCACCTGATCGACCCGTTCCCGCCGGGGCCCGGCCGGGTCTGGCGCTACGACCAGTCCCCCCTGCTGCGGATGAACTCCATGCCCGAGGACGTCACGATGTTCACCGACGAGTCGGTGAAGATGGCGGGCCCGGTGCGGCCGGGGCCGTCGCTGCTGGAGTGGGCGCGGAAGGTGCGTGACGGCGGCCTCGACGCCGACGTGCCGCCCGACGTCGCCGCCGAGCTGACGGCGCTCGACCCCTTCCACTTCCCCACCCGGCGCCTGCAGAGCGCCTACCTGACCTGGGTCTACCGGAAGGTCGTCGAGGACCTGCCCGAAGACGTCGACGTCCTCGAGCACGCGGCCCGCGCGACCGGGGTCGACGGCCGCACCGTCACCCTGTCCGACGGATCGGCGATCGTGGCGGACGCCGTCGTCTTCACCGTCGGCCACCTCGACGCGGAACCGGACGAGCGGGAGCGCGAGCTGGCGGCGTTCGCCGCGCGGCACGGGCTGTCCTACTACCCGGCCGGCTACACCGCCGACGTCGACTACGCGGGCGTCGAACCAGGGGAAACCGTGCTCGTGCGGGGGTTCGGGCTGGCGTTCGTCGACCTGATGCTGCTGCTGACCGAGGGCCGCGGCGGCCGGTTCGAGGACCTCCCGTGCGGCGGCCTGCGCTACCACCCGAGCGGCGCCGAGCCGGTGCTGCACGTCGGCTCGCGGCGCGGGGTGCCCTACCACGCGAAGATCGGCTACCGGCTGCGCGGGAAACCGCTGCGGCTGCCCAGGTTCTTCGACGCCTACGCCATGGACGGGCTGGCCGGGGCCGCCCTCGACTTCCGCGCGGACGTCTGGCCGCTGATCGCGAAGGAACTGGCCTGGGGCTACTACAGCGAGCTGTTCACCGGGCACCCCGGCCGCGTCCGGATGGACTTCGCCGTGTTCGCCGACGCCTTCGCCGACCTGGCCTGGGATTCGCCCGCCATGCGGGACCTCATCGGGCGGGCGGTGCCCGCCGACGCCGACCGCCTCGACCTCGACCGGCTGGACCGGCCGATGGCGGACCGGACCTTCGGCACGGCGGAGGAGTTCGGCAAGGAGCTGCGCAACTACATCGAGGCCGACCTGGCGCGCCGGGCGGACCCGGAGTTCAGCGCCGACCTGGGTGCGTTCACGGCGCTGCTGTCGGTGTACGCCCAGCTGCCCGTGCTGGTCCAAAAAGGACGGCTGGGGGCCGCGTCCCAGGTGTCCGATATGGACGGCTGGTTCCACGGGTTCTTCTCCTACTACGCCAGCGGTCCGCCGCCGCGCCGACTCGAGGAGCTGCTGGCGCTGCACGAAGCGGGGATCGTTTCCTTCGCGGGCGCGGAAATGCGGGTGACGGCGGAGCGCGGCGTCTTCGTGGCGTCGTCGGCGAGCCACCCGGAGCCGGTCGAGGCCCGCACGCTGATCGAGGCGCGGCTGCCGGGCCCGAGCGTGACCCGCGTGGCCGACGGCCTGCTGCGGCAGTTGCGCGACGCGGGCGAGCTGGCGGAAGAGGCGGTGGCGGACCCGGTGTCGGGTGCTTTGCTGCCCTCGGGGCGCATCCACACGCGCGTGTCGGACTCCCGGGTGCTCGACGGGGCCGGACGTCCGCACCCGCACCGGTTCGCGGTGGGCCCGCACACGAGCGCCCGCTCGGCGGCGGCCTTCACCCGGCCGCGGACGAACGCGTTGCCCTTCCGCCAGAACGACGCGGTGGCGCGGGAGATCCTGGCGCTCGTGAGTGGTAACGCGGGTTAGAACCCGCCTCACCACTCACGAGGCCCAGGTGACCAGCTCGTCCAAGACCGCCTCGGGCGCGGGCATTGCGGCGATCTCGGCCGCGATGCCGCGGGCGACGGCCCGGGCTGCCGGGTCGTCGAGCAGCTCGTGGGCCGCGGCCTCGATCGCGTCGATCCGGATGGCGTCGCCCACCAAGGCCTTCGCTGCGCCGAGCGCCGACAGCGTCTCGGCGTTGGCGAACTGGTCGGCGCCCTGGGGCAGGATCAGCTGGGGCAGACCGGCGGCGAGCGTGCCGAGCACCGTCCCCGTGCCGCCGTGGTGCACCACCAGGCCCGCGTGCTCGAGCACCTCGGCCTGGGGCACGAACCCGGCGACGCGCACGTTTTCCGGCACCGGGCCCAGCGCCGCGGGGTCGCCGGGGCCGGCCGCCACCAGCACGTCCACCGGCAGCCGCGACAGGGCGGCGATCGCCCCGCGCAGCACCTGCGTCGCGCCGTAGACCACCGTGCCCAGGGTCAGGTACACGAAGCCGTCGTCCGGGAGCGGTGGCAGCGGGACATCGGCGTCGTACGGCGTCGGGCGCATCCGGAACACCTTCGGCACGGCCGCCGAGCCGGGGTCGCGGATGCTGTCGGGCCAGACGTCGATGCAGGCGTCGCCGAACATGGCGTCCGCGGGCAGCGTGCCCCAGAGCGGCGCCAGCCGTTCGGCCGCGACCGCGAGCACCTCCGGCGGCATCGACCGGCCGATCACGAGCGAGACGGCCGGGATGCCCGCCTGCTGCGCCAACGCACCGGCACCGACGTCACTCTGCTCGTAGACCACCAGGTCCGGCCGCAGCCCGAGCAGCAGCGGCCGCAGGTCCGCCATCGTCGCCTGTGGCAGCAGCTCGGCGAACATCGTGATGCCGATGTCGAGGAAGCCGGCGTCCGCGCCGTGCCGCCGTTGCGCTTCGGCCTCCGCGTCGCGGATCGAGATGCCCACGCGGTGGGTCTCGAAGCCGAGCTCCTGAACCTTGGGCACGAACGCCTCGCCGGTGCCGAACACGACCTCGTGCCCGGCGGCGCGTGCCGCGTTCGCCAAGGGGAGCAGGGGAAAGAGGTGGCCGTACGCCGGGCGGCACGTGAACAGAATCCGCACCGCCCGAGCGTACCGGCGTCAGCAGCGGCCGAGCATGTCCGTGAGGGCGGTCTTTTCGGCGGAGTTGATCGTCAGCTTGAACTTGTACTTCACCGCGACCCACATCTTCGCGTAGGTGCACCAGTAGCCGACGAGCGGCGGCTTCCACGCGTCGGGCGACTTGTCGCCCTTCTCCTGGTTGACGTTGTCGGTCACGGCGATCAGCTGCGGGTCGGTGAGGTCGTTCGCGTACGCCTGGCGCTGCGCGGTCGTCCACGACGACGCGCCGGTGCGCCACGCGTCGGCCAGCGGCACGACGTGGTCGATGTCCACATCGGACGCCGCGGTCCAGGTCGCCCCGTCGTACGGGCTGACCCACTTGCCGGAGGTCGCGGCGCAGCCGGAGTCGGTCACCACGTTCGTGCCGTCGCGCTTGAGCACCACTTCGCGGGTGTTGCAGCTGCCGCCCTGGTCGATCCAGTGCGGGAACTTGTCGCGGCTGTAGCCGGTCTGCGAGCCGTCGGCCTTGACGGTCAGCGCCGCGAGCTCGGACTTCGCCGTGGTGGCCGACGGGATGCCCGGCGGGGTCGCGTCCGCGACGCCGGCCAGCGTGCCGGACAGCACGGTGGCGATGGCGAGGACGGTGAACGAATGACGAACAGCACGCCTGGTTGGCATCTTGCTGCCCTCCGTGTCAGGGGTGGGGACAGCTCACCCTGAGGCACCGGAGTAGCGGGTACAACACGTATAGGTGACATGTTGCTGTCCGTCAGACGGCGCCCCGGACCAGCCGCAGGTCCTCGGTGTGCCGGTACCAGGTCCACTTGTTCACCGCGCGCTCGTGCACGACGTCGTCGAGCACCGGCCGGGTCGGGATGCAGCCGATCTGGAACGCCCGCGAGTACAGCGTCGTCGGCCGCTTGAAGAGGGTGCCCTTCACGACGCGGACGGCCAGGCCGGGGCCGCCGGGGTCCGGCAGCACCTCGATCGACGCGGCCGGCCCGCGCAGCGCCACCTGCTCGTCGGCGTAGGCGACGCCGCGGACCATCCGCAGCTGCCCGCGCCCGACGAGCACGCCGCCGACGTCGTCGCGGATCAGCGGCACCGGGTCGACCTCGCCGCGCAACGCCAGCGCGAGCGCCCGCAGCGGCGTCTTCGGCAGCCCCCAGAGCGCGCCGACGACCGAGTCCGGCGACGACGGCACGAACCCGACCGACACGCCGGAGAGCGCGTCCTTGCGGAGCAGGCGCAGCACGACGGCGGCGAGGTCCGCGTCCGTGCCGGAGACCACCAGGTGATCGTGTTCGCCCAGCAAGGGGTCGATTTCCGCCTTGCCGGGACGGCTCGGCACGCGGATCGACCCGACGTCGTCGACCTCTTCGAAGCCGGCCGCTTCGTCGCCACAAGCCACCACTATTCCGCGCACCCGCGGGTCCTCCGTTACGCTCATGCACCGGCATTTAGCAGCGCCACCGGTGTCCGTCCGGGACACTAAACCTCACGTCGTCGAACACCTGGAGTGTCACATGCCGGCCATCGTGCTCATCGGTGCCCAATGGGGAGACGAAGGCAAGGGCAAGGCCACCGACCTGATGGGTGACCGCGTCCAGTGGGTCGTCCGCTACCAGGGTGGCAACAACGCCGGTCACACGGTCGTCCTGCCGAACGGCGAAAACTTCGCCCTGCACCTCATCCCGTCCGGCATCCTCACCCCCGGCGTGACGAACGTCATCGGCAACGGCGTGGTCGTGGACCCGGGTGTGCTGCTGGAAGAGCTGTCCGGACTGGAAGCGCGGGACGTCGACACGTCCAAGCTGCTGATCTCCGCCGACGCGCACTTGATCATGCCGTACCACGTGGCCATCGACAAAGTCACCGAGCGGTACCTCGGCAGCCGCAAGATCGGCACCACCGGCCGCGGCATCGGCCCGTGCTACCAGGACAAGATCGCCCGCGTCGGCGTCCGCGTGCAGGACCTGCTCGACGAGAAGATCTTCCGCCAGAAGGTCGAAGCCGCGCTGGAGTTCAAGAACCAGGTGCTGGTGAAGGTCTACAACCGCAAGGCCCTCGACGCCGACCAGGTCGCCGACGAGGTGCTGGCGGCGGGCGAGAAGTTCGCGCACCGCATCGCCGACACGCGGCTGCAGCTCAACCAGGCCCTGGAGCGCGGCGAAACCGTGCTGCTGGAGGGCTCACAGGGCACGCTGCTCGACGTCGACCACGGCACCTACCCGTTCGTGACGTCGTCGAACCCGACGTCCGGCGGCGCGAGCGCGGGCTCGGGCATCGGGCCGGGCCGCATCACGACGGTGCTCGGCATCCTCAAGGCCTACACCACGCGCGTCGGCTCCGGCCCGTTCCCGACGGAGCTGCACGACGAGTCCGGCGAGTACCTGCGCAAGCAGGGCGGCGAATTCGGCGTGACGACGGGCCGCTCGCGCCGCACCGGCTGGTTCGACGCGGTGATCGCACGGTACGCGGTGCGCGTCAACGGCATCACCGACTACTTCCTCACGAAGCTGGACGTGCTGTCCGGCCTGGAGAAGGTCCCGGTGTGCGTCGGCTACGAAGTCGACGGATTCCGCACGCAGGACATGCCGATGACGCAGACCGACGTGCACCACGCGATCCCGATCTACGAAGAGCACCCGGGCTGGTTCGAGGACATCTCCGCGTGCCGCACGTTCGAGGAGCTCCCGGCGAACGCCCGCGCGTACGTCGAGCGCCTGGAAGAGCTTTCGGGCGCGCGGATTTCCGCGATCGGCGTGGGTCCGGGCCGCGAGCAGACGATCGTGCGGCACCAGTTCGTCTAGGTCAGCTTGGTACTGACCGGCGTTTCGTTCCGGAACAGGTCGAGCACCGGGCAGTGCTCGTCGACCTCGCGCTTGAGGTCTTCGTAGCGCTCCCGGCTCGCCGGCCCGTCGAGTTCGACGGACACGCGGACGTCCCCGAAACCGGGCCGCGTGTTGAAGGAGAAGCCGAAGAAGCCGTGCAGGTCGAGGTCACCGTCGACGGTGACCTTGATGGAGTCGAGCGGGATCCCGCGCTTCGCCGCCCAGAACTGGTAGGTGATGACCTGGCAGGACCCGAGGGCGGCCAGCGCGTACTCGACGGGGTTGGCGGCCTGGTCGGTCCCGCCGAGCGCGGGCGGTTCGTCGACGGTGAAGGCGTGGTCCCGGACGGTGACCGCCACCTCGGTCTTGGTGCCGGGCTTGAGAACGTGGCCGACGCTGAAGGAGGCGGCGGCGTTGTGCGGATCGGCGTCGACGGCCTTGCGGGTGCCTTCGATGACTTCGGTCAGCGACATGGGCTCTCCTGAAGATCGGGATTTCGCTACAGGGTGGGCGATCTCACGCCGGCTCGCTCGGGTTCTCAATTCCTGGGAAGCCGGAAAACCGCTGGCGCCGGTGGCTAGCTTGGGACCATGACCATCGGAGTCGCGCTGCCGGCCGGGGACACGGACCGGGCGCCGAACCTCGTCGACGAGCTCATCGCCCAGACCCGGCAAGCCGCCGAGGCCGGGATGAAGTCCGTCTGGTTCTCGCAGCTGCCGCTCGGCCAGGACGCCATCGCGATCGCCGCGCTCGCCGGGCGGGAGGTGCCCGGGATCGAGGTCGGCACCTCCGTGGTGCCCACCTATCCGCGGCACCCGCTGCTGGTCGCGAGCGCGGCGCAGACCGCCCAGGCCGCCACCGGGGGCCGGTTCACGCTCGGGATCGGGCTCGGCTCGAAGGGCTTCCTGGGGCCCGTCTACGGCGTGGAGTACCCGCCGCCGATCCGGCACCTGCGCGAGTACCTGACCGTGCTGCGGCAGGTCTTCGCCGGGGAAGCCGCCGACTTCGACGGCGAGACCGTCCGGGCCCACTCGCCGGGACCGTCCACTGTGGCCGGTGGTGGGGACGTGCCGATCATCGTCGCGGCCATGGGGCCGCAGGCGCTGGCCGTCACCGGGGAACTCGCCGACGGCACCCTCCCGTACCTCGCCGGGCCGCGAGCGCTTTCCGAACGGATCGTCCCCGCTCTGCCCGCCGGGAAGCGGATCATCGCCGCCGTTCCGGCCGTCGTCACGGACGAACCCGACGCCGTCCGCGCGCTCGCCGCCGAGCAAATGGCCTTCTACGCGCAAATTCCGTCGTACCGGAAGATCCTCGACGCGGAAGGCGTGGACCACCCCGTGGAACTCGCGCTCATCGGTGACGAAAAGACCGTCGCGCGGGGGATTCGGCGCTACTACGACGCCGGCGCCACCGACGTCGTCCTGACCTCGACCGGGATCCGCTCCGCCGAGGAGCGCCTGCGGACCTGGGCGGCGCTCAGCCCATCCGGTTCGTGAGGGTCGCCGACACCGACAGCTCCTCCAGATCCAACTCCCGGAGCACCTTCCGCAGCACTTCGTCGTCGAGGCGGCCCGCGCGGTTCTCCTCGATCATCGCCTTGCGCTGGGTGATCAGCAGTTCGCGCCGGGCCTTCGCGAACTGCGCCTGCGGGCTGCCGGAGTGTTCCTCGCCGGACAGCGTGATCGCCGCCTTGGCGAACCGGTAGCGCATGTCGATCAGCCGTTCCAGGCGCTCCTTGAGCCGGGTCACCCGGTCCGGGGGCAGGTCCAGGGAAGTCAGCCGCTCGTGGCTGATCTCGCGCAGCCGTTCGTGCGCGGCCTGCTTCGCGACTTCGCGCGCGGCCAGCTCTTCGGCTTCGTCGCGGGCGGCCTCGGACGGGTCCTCGACCCGCAGCACCCGGATGAGCGGCGGCAGCGTCAGCCCCTGGATCAGCACCGTGCCGATGGCCACCGTGAACGCGAACAGCTGGATTTCCGCGCGGCCCGGGGTGTTCGCCGGGATGCCCGCCGCGGCGGCGAGCGTCACCACGCCGCGCATGCCCGTCCACGAGACCACCGCCAGCGTCCGCCACGACGGTGCTGAGCGGTCGCGGCCGAAGAGCCGCACCGTCTGCGGCAGGTAGGCGGACACGAACACCGCCGGGACGCGCACGAGCATCGTCACCGCGAGCACGGCGAGCGCGACCAGCGCGAGCGTCCCGTTGTCGCGGGCGGCGTGGTGCGCGCCGTCGAGCACGAACGGCAGCTGCAGCCCCATGAGGGCGAACACCAGCGCTTCGAGCAGGACGTCGATCGACGCCCACACGGATCGGTCCTGCATGCGCGTCGCGGGCGAGGCGTACAGCGCGCGGTGCCCCAGCAGCAGGCCCGCCGCGACGACGGCGAGCACGCCCGACCCGCTGAAGTCGGCGCTGAAGGGGTGCAGGTGCTCGGCGGTGACGTAGGCGGCGAACGGCACGATGATCCCGAACGCCGACTCCACCAGCGGGTCGTCGAGCTGGCGGCGGATCAGCACGACGAGCCCGCCGATGGCCAGGCCGACCCCGATGCCCAGCACGGTCGCGACGCCGAACACCGCGAACCCGTGCCCCGCCGAGCCCGCGGTGCCCGCGACGGCGGCGAGCGCGACCTTGTACAGCGTCAGCGCGGCGGCGTCGTTGACCAGGCTCTCCCCGGTCAGCACGATCATCACCCGCCGGGGCAGGCCGAGCTTGCGGCCGATCGCCACCGCCGTCACCGCGTCCGGCGGGGCCACGACCGCCCCGAGGACCAGCGCGGACGTGAAGGGCACGTCCGGCAGTAGTAGGTGCACGACGAGGGCGACGACCACGGCGGTGACGGCGACCAGCACCACGCCGAGCGCGACGATCGGCCGCAGGGCCCGCTTGAAGTGCGTCAGCGAGCTCTCCAGCGACGTCGAGTAGAGCAGCGGCGGCAGCACCGCGGTGAGCACCAGCTCGGGCTCCAGCTCGAACCGCGGCACGCCGGGGATCAGCGCGACGCCGAGCGCGACGACCACCACCAGCAGCGGCGCGGACAGGTTGTAGCGCCGGGCGAGGGCGGTCAGCGCCAGCGAACCCGCGAGCACGCCCATCAGCGTCAGGATCTCCACGAGCCCGATCTTTCCGCAGGTCGTGGGCCTCTGCTCGGCTTCCGGTCAATGGAAGCGCGCTGGATTGTGTCGTACCCCGCATGCATACTTGTTCGCAATACGCACACCTGTGCGGCAGGCGTGCACCGACGCACCTCCGGAGGTTCCGATGTCCCCTGGCCCCCGCTCCTGGGTCGTGCCCTTGGCCTGGACCGCCGTCCTGCTCGACGGGTTCGACCTGGTCGTCCTCGGCACGGTGCTGCCCGTGCTGCTCCGCGGCCACGTCTGGGGCCTGACCCCGGCCACGGCGTCGGTCGTGTCGACCGTGGGGCTCGCGGGGATGATGCTCGGCGGGCTGGCCATCGGCACGGTCACCGACGTCATCGGCCGCCGGAAGTCCCTGATCATCTCCGTGACGCTGTTCTCGCTGTGCACCCTGCTGTGCGCCTTCGCGCCGTCGACGTTCGTCTTCGGGCTGCTGCGGTTCGTCGCCGGGCTCGGCCTCGGCGGCTGCCTGCCGACGGCGATCACGCTGGTCACGGAGTACGCGCGCCGCGGCAAGGCCGGCAGCGCGACGACCACGGTGATGACCGGCTACCACGTCGGCGCGGTGCTGACGGCGCTGCTGGGCATCGTCGTGATCACGCCGCTGGGCTGGCGCGCGATGTTCGTCGCCGGCGCGCTGCCCGCGCTGGTCCTGGTGCCGCTGATGCTGAAGTTCCTGCCGGAGTCCGAGACGTTCCAGCGGGTCCGGGCGGCCGAGCGGTCGGCCGGGCACGCCGTCGCAGGCCTGTTCCGCGGCGGCCTGCTGCGCGCGACGATCGCGTTCTGGGTCACCTCGTTCATGGGCCTGCTGCTGGTCTACGGCCTGAACACGTGGCTGCCGGAGATCATGCGCCAGGCCGGGTACCCGCTGGGCGCCGCGCTGAGCCTGCTGCTGACGCTGAACGTCGGCGGCATCGCGGGCCTGCTCGTCGCGGGCCGGGTCGCCGACCGCGTGGGCATCCGCCCGTCGGCCATCGCCTGGTTCTGCGCGGGTGCGGTGTTCCTCGCGCTGCTGAGCGTGAAGCTGCCCGCGGTCGGGCTGTACGTGGCGGTGTTCCTGACCGGGTGCTTCGTGTTCAGCGCCCAGGTGCTGGTGTACGCCTACATCGGCCGGCTCTACCCGGACGCGATCCGCGCGACCGGCCTCGGCTGGTCGGCGGGGATCGGCCGGATCGGCGCGATCTCGGGCCCGCTGCTCGGCGGCGCGCTGCTGACGGCGGGCATCGCGTATCCGTGGGGCTTCTACGCGTTCGCGGGCGTGGGCGCGCTGGGTGCGGCGGCCGTGGCGGTGGTCCGGCCCGGTCACCGCTCCCCGGCGCCGGAGGTCAGCCCGAGCGCCGGCGAATCCCGGCCCGCGACCACCTGACGTCGGCTGGACAGCCCTCGCGCGGTGTGTCGCCGCTGAGGCGGCTTCGCTTCGCCGATGGCGGGGAGCCGCGTACAAGGTTCGTTCAAGGTCGGTCTGCGACGTTGAAGCCGGTCTCGTGAGGCCGCCGGGGGGTGAGGGAGTCTTCCGCACAGGGGAGGGCGGAAGACTTCCTCACCAAAGTTGCCCGGGCCCGACGTCAGCCCAGTTCCTTCAGTTCCTGTTCCACCGCGGCCAGTTCCGCCTCGGACCCCTGGACCTTCGGCCCCGTGAACCACTTCCGGGCCGAGACCACCCACCACAGGCCGGCCCCGCCCAGCACCACGAGGAAGGCGATCGGCGTGTAGTTGAAGGAGTCCACGGTCACCGGCGACGCCGGCGGGAGCATGAACAGCACGAAGATGAACGCGACCCAGATCGACGCGATGATGCCGATCGGCTTGCCCCACTTGCCGAGGTTCCACGGGCCCGGTTCGAACGAGTCGCCTCGCCGGACCCGGAGGAACACGGGGATCACGTAGGCGACGTAGAGACCCACGACCGCGATCGAGGTGACCGCGTAGTACGCCGTCGCGCTCCACAAGTACGGCAGGGCGAGGATCAAGGCGCCGATGGCGGCGAGCCAGACGGCGTTGGTCGGGGTCTGGGTGCGCTTGTTGATCCGGTGCCAGAAGCTCGAGCCCGGGATCGCGCCGTCACGGGCGAAGGCGTAGATCATCCGCGAGTTCGCCGTCACCGATGACATCCCGCAGAACAGCTGTGCGCCGATGCAGATGAGCAGCAGGAACTTGCCGGTGGTGACCCCGGTGGCGTCGATGAAGATCTGGGCGGGCGGCACCCCGGTCCCGGAGTTGACGGCGCCGTCGTAGTCCTGGATCGCGAAGGTCAGGCCGATCAGCAGGATCCAGCCGGCGACCAGGGAGACGAGGATCGAGGTGACGATGCCGCGCGGCCCGGCCTTGGCGGCGTTCTTCGTCTCTTCCGTCATGTGCGCCGAAGCGTCGTACCCCGTCAACGTGTACTGCGCGAGCAGCAGGCCCAGTGCGAACACGTAGATCGGCGAGGTCCAGCCGGTCTTGTTGACGAACTCCCCGAACACGAAGGAGGCGTCCTGGTGCTTGGCGGGCACGAAGGTCAGCACGCCCACGATGACCAGCACCCCGATGAGGTGCCACCACACGCTGACGTTGTTGAGGATCGCGACCAGCCGGACGCCGAAGGTGTTCAGCAGGCCGTGCACCACGAGGATGATCGCCAGGAGCAGGATCGTGTGTCCCGGCGTGGCGGTGAAGCCCCATTGCAGGTCCAGGAACGCGTTGAGGAACAGCGCGGCGCCGAAGTCGATGCCCGCCGTGACGGCGATCTGGCCGACCAGGTTGAACCAGCCGGTGAACCACGACCAGGCCGCACCGTTGCGCGGGGCCAGTTTCGCCGCCCAGTAGTACAACCCGCCCGCGGTCGGGTAGCTGGAGCACACCTCCGCCATGCCGAGGCCGACGAGGATCACGAAGAAGCCGACCAGGACCCAGCCCCAGATCATCGCGGCCGGCCCACCGGTCTTCATGCCGGTGCCGTAGAGCGTGAGGCAGCCGGAGAGGATCGAAATGATCGTGAAGGAGACGGCGAAGTTCGAGAACGCCGACATCGTCCGTTTGAGCTCTTGGGCGTATCCCAGCTGGTGCAGCCGGGCGGCGTCGTCGTCGGGGGTGGTCTGCTGGTCGGAAACATCCATCGGGCACCTCTTGAAAGGTATGCGGCCAGACCATTGAATTCGCCGAAGGTAGCCCTGGTCCCGGAGGGTGTCAAGCCTTCGTGAAGAACTCGTCCAGCCACCGCAGCAGGGGCCCGCCACCTCGGTGGTTGTTCGAGATCAGGGTCGCGGTGAGCCCGGACGCCGGCTCGTGCGTGCTCCAGAACGTGACGCCGTGGTCGCCGCCGTTCAGGTGCACCAAGCCCGGCCGGGGCAGCCAGAAGCCGAGCCCGTAGCGCTCCGCGTGCGGGCGGAGCATCCGGTCCACCCACTCCCGCGGCAAGATCCGGCCGCCGAGCAGCGCGGGCCAGAACTTCCGGAAGTCCGGTGCGGAGCTGTAGATCCCGCCGTCGGCGAAGCCTGCGACGGGGAGGCTGAACACGTTGGTGCGGCCGTCTTCGAGATAACCGGTGGCCGTCCGGGCGGGCAGCGCGTCCGAGCGGAGGAACGCCGTGTCGGCCATGCCCGCCGGCTCGGTCACCCGGATCCGGACGAGGTCGTCGAAAGGTCTGCCCGCGATCCGTTCGGCGATCAGGCCGAGCACGGCGAAGGCGCCGTTGTGGTACCGGAACTCCGTGCCGGGCGGGGAAACCTGCGGGTACCCGTCGAGGGCGGCGAGGTAGTCGGCCGACGTGGCCAGGAGCGGCGTCGGTGGTGGCGGTGGATCCGCCTCTTCGTCGCAGTAGTCGCCGATGCCGGAGGTGTGCGTCAGCAGGTGCTCGACGGTCACCCGGTCGTCGATCAGCGGCAGGTCGTCGCCGAGGACCTCGCGCGCGGTCGTCGAAAGCGCCAGCCGCCCCTCGGCGATCAGCCCCACCACGACCAGGGCGGTGAACCCCTTGGTGCCGCTGGCGATCGCGAACCGTGTGCCGGGGGTGTTCTCGACGCCGTAACCGAGGTGCGCGTACCCGAACGCCCGCTCGACGAGGACCTCCTCGCCGCGGGTCACCAGCACGACACCGGAGAAGCCGTGGTCTTCCGCCAACGCCGTGAGGGGCACCTTCACGGACTCAGCGTCCCCGAAGGTGCCCCTCACGGCCAAGCGGTTAACGGCCCAGGAAGGCGTGCAGCGACTCCAGCGCGGTGTCCGGCTGGTCGGCGAAGAAGCCGTCGACGCCCGCCTTGAAGAACGCCGCCTCTTCGGTGAAGACGTCACCGTAGGCGTCCGGCTCGGCCGACGAGCGCAGGTTCGCGGGCAGGAACGGGTTCTCGTTCCGGAACGTGTACGGCTGCACCTTCAGGCCCGCCTGGTGCGCGTCCGCGACGAGCGCGGTCGGCGTGCCCAGGTTGTCGTTCTTGTCCCGCGGGATGACCTGCGCCTTGTCCGGCCCGAGGTACTTCGCGTACTTCGCGACTTCGCGCAGCCCCTGCGGCGTCACGAGGTCCGCGTACGTCCGCTTGTCGCCGTTCGCGACGAAGTCCGCCGGGGCACCGCTCGCCGACGTCAGCTGCAGCAGCGGCGTCCGGACCTGCTTGTGCAGCGCGATCAGGTTCGACACCTCGAACGACTGGATGATCGCGGGCGCGTCCGGCCGGTCGAGGCCGTTGCGCTTCAGGATCGCGACCAGCTTCGGCTCGGTCGGGTTGCCGATGGACTGGAAGAACGTCGAGTGCTTGACCTCGGGGTAGGTGCCCAGCGTCCGGTGCAGCTCGCGGCCGAGGCGCTTGGTCAGGTCGAGGACCTCCTGGTAGGAGGCGATCTGGTAGCGCCCGTTGTACAGCGTGTTGTGCGGCCGGTTCTGCGGGATCCGCTCGACCGCGCGCAGCGTCTTCAGCTCGGCCAGCGTGAAGTCCTGCGTGAACCACCCGGTCGTGGTGACCCCGTCGAGGACGACGGTCTTCTTCCGGTCCGCGAACTCCGGGTGCTTCGCGACGTCGGTGGTGCCGCCGATCTCGGGTTCGTGCCGGGCGACCAGCTGGCCGTCCTTGGTCGGCACGAGGTCGACGTCGACCCAGTCGACGCCCATCCGGTAGGCGAGCTCGTAGGAGGCGAGCGTGTGCTCCGGCCGGTACCCGGGCGCGCCGCGGTGTCCGATGATCACGGGGTCATGGTGGCCCCGTCCGCGCGCGACCGCATCGGCGGACCCGCTCTCGGCGGCACTCGCCGACCCGGCCGCCACGCCGGTGACGCTCAGCAACGCCAGCCCGGCCAGTGCCAGGAGACCGACACGTTTGCGCTTCATCTGGTGACCTCTTTTCACACAGGGTGTGCCCTGACTACTCGCGCCACCCTCGATGCCGCAAGCGTCCGAAGTGCGTATCCGGGCGAACAGGGCGGTGAACGGCGCGTGGACTCCTGTTCGCCCGCTGAGCCCGCTGAGCCCGCTGAGCCCGCTGAGCCCGCTGAGCCCGCTGAGCCCGCTGAGCCCGCTGAGCCCGCTGAGCCCGCTGAGCCCGCCCTCCCTGGGGGCTGCCCCCGCTTCCAGCGTATCGGCGAGGGCAGACAAAACCTCCGGATCGCCGGGGCCCCGGACCGAGTTGTCCACACCGGTGGCGACTTGTGGACAGACCGGCACCCACCCCCGGGCGACGGCGCGATGTCGCCCGCGAACCCGGCCGGATACGCTGTGCGGCGTGCGCGTACTGGTAATCGGCTCCGGCGCCCGAGAGCATGCACTCGTCCTCGCGGCGTCCGGTGATCCCGCTGTCACGGCCCTGGCCTGCGCGCCCGGCAACGCCGGGACCGCCGCGGTCGCCGAGCAGCTCGGCGTCGAAGCGGCCGATCCCGAAGCGGTGGCCGGGCTCGCCAAGAGCTGGCAGGCCGACCTCGTCGTCGTCGGGCCGGAGGTGCCGCTCGTCGCCGGCGTGGCCGATGCGGTGCGCAAGGCCGGCATCGCCTGCTTCGGCCCCTCGGCCGCCGCCGCCCGGATCGAAGGGTCGAAGGCCTTCGCCAAGGACGTCATGTCCGCCGCGAACGTGCCGACCGCGCGCTGCGAGGTCGTCGACAACCCGGCCCGCCTCGACGCCGCGCTCGCCCGCTTCGGCCCCACCTGGGTCGTCAAGGACGACGGGCTCGCCGCCGGCAAGGGCGTGGTCGTCACCACCGACTACGACGTCGCGCGCAAGCACGCCATCATGCTCCTCGACGGCGGCCACCCGGTCCTCCTGGAGTCCTATTTGGACGGACCGGAGGCGTCGCTGTTCTGCTTCGTCGACGGCAACACCGTCGTCCCGCTGCTGCCCGCGCAGGACTTCAAGCGCGTCGGCGACGACGACGCCGGCCCGAACACCGGCGGCATGGGTGCCTACGCCCCGCTGCCCTGGGCGCCCGAGAACCTGGTCGACGAGCTGGTCGAGACCGTCGTCCAGCCGGTCGCCGACGAGCTGGTCAACCGCGGTGCGCCGTTCTCCGGCCTGCTCTACGCCGGCCTCGCGCTGACCTCCGAAGGTCCGCAGGTCATCGAGTTCAACTGCCGTTTCGGCGACCCGGAGACGCAGGTCGTGCTGGCTCTGCTGCGCACCCCGATCGCCGGGCTCATGCACGCCACCGCCACCGGCAAGCTCGCCGAGCACCCGCCGCTGGAGTGGGCGGGCGGCGCCGCGGTCACCGTCGTGATCGCCGCCGACGGCTACCCGGGCAAGCCGCGCACCGGTGACGTCATCACCGGGGCCGAGCTGGAAGGCGTCCTGCACGCCGGCACCCGCCGTCGTGACGACGGCGCCGTCGTCTCCTCCGGTGGCCGCGTGCTGTCGGTCGTCGGCACCGGCAAGACGCTCAAGTCGGCGCGCAAGCACGCGTACGAGACGGTGGAGAAGGTCCACCTCGCGGGCTCCCACCACCGCACGGACATCGCGCTGAAGGCGGCGAACGGCGAGGTCGGCGCCCCGGCGGCGAAACAGCGCGCCTGATTCCGCGGATCGGGGGAACCGGCCGGGCGCACTCTTCGTCCAAACTCAGGCTGCTGCCACCTCCGCGTTGGTAGCCTCGACGGGAACCGGCCGGTCACTGTCCGTATGACGTCAGGGGAGCGCATGTCAGGACCCTCGTACGACCTCAGCTCGGCGGTCCCGGTGGTACCGGCGGCCGCGGACGTCCTGGTCCACCCGGACAAGCTCCTCGACGTCGCCCGGATCGTCGAAGAGCAGGCGAACGCCCTCGAAGACCAGCTGCTGACCCGGCTCGGCCAGCTGCGGATCGACGCACCGTCCGCCGACGTGATCAGCACCCAGTCGGTCCAGGCTTGGAACTCCCTCATCGCCGACGGCGACCGCTCCTACGCCGGGCAGGTCCGTGAGTACGTCGCCGGCCTGAAGCGCCTGGTCTCCCAGCTGCGCGAAGCCGCGAAGGACTACAAGGTCAGCGAAGAGGAGAAGGCGGCGGTGTTCGGTGACCGCGGCAAGCATGGTGCGTAACCGGATCGCCGGAGGCGTGCTCGCGACGGCGGCGCTCGCCGGCTGTTCCGCGGGCACCGAAGGCACGCCGTACCCGGTCGAGACGGCCGCGACCGCCGCTTCGCAGAGCGCCAAGGCCGCCCAGCTGCCGCAGCGGCCGGCCGACCTGCCGCTGCCGGGCGTCGATCTGTGCGCGCTCTTCCCCCAGGTGCAGCTCGACGCGCTGAAGATCACCAGCCTCCCGCGCGCGGCTCCGGAGCAGGACGGCCCGACCTGCGTGTTCGACGCCGACGGCGCCGAGCCGGTGCACTCCTACCACGTGCGGGCGGTGGCGGCGGACCTCGACCAGTGGATCACCGGGGCGCGCAAGAAGAACAGCATGACCACCGAGCCGAAGACCATCGGTGGGTACCCGGCGCTGACGAACTACCGCGCGGCCGGCGACCCGGCCGACTGCGAGACGCTCGTCGGCGTCGCGAAGGGGCATACGCTGGCCGTCCAGACCTTCGCCATCACCCGCGGCAAGCTGACACAGCCGCAGCTGTGCGAGATGTCGGCACACGCCGCCGACATCGCGCTGCAGTCCCTGAAAGCACGCAACTAGGGAGGGCGCGTGGAATTCTCCGAGCTCGCGGCCGGGATCCAGAACCACCGGTTCGACGGCTGGACCAACACCGCGATCGCCGACCAGATCACGCGGATGATCAACGGCGACGGCACCGGCAGCATCGGCACCGCCGTCGACGCGCTGAAGGCCGTGGCGACCGCGCTCGCCCACACCGACCAGACGTTGCGCGCGCAGCTGCTGAAGCTCGGCGTCGAATGGCAGAGCCAGGCCGGGGGCGCGGCGAGCCAGGTGTTCACCGAGCAGGCCGGCTTCTCCCAGGACGCCACCACGAAGGTCGCGCACGCCGCGGAAATGGTGTTCGAGCAGGGTGAGGCGTTCAACCGCACCAAGTACAAGCTGCCCGACGCCGAGACGGTCCGGAAGGGCGCGGGCGGCTTCACCATCGGCGACGGCCTGCTGAGCCTCATCGGCTTCGAGACCGACCACGCCCGGCAGGTCGAGGCCGCGAACGACGCCAAGGCCCAGGCCCAGCAGGCGCTGAACGAGTACGCGCAGCAGAGCGGCACGAACCTGCTCTCGACGCAGTCGCTGTCCGACCCCGAGTCGCTGAAGCTGGCCGCCCCGGGCATCACGCCGGGGGTGCTGGACGTCGCCGGCGCCGCGGTCGCGGTGACGCCGGACGGCGGCGTCAAGCCGGCCTCGGACAAGGTCCGGTCGGTGCACGTCGAGCCGCCGGTGGTGCAGCCGGTGTCCCACACCGTGCACGCCGATCCGCCCACTCCGGTCTACGGCGTCGCCGCGCAGCAGCCGTCCCGCTCCGCGCAGCAGCAGCCGCCGCGCCAGACCAGCGCGGCCGGCGCGGGCAGCTCGGCCGGCGCGGCCGGCGCCCCGGCTGCCCAGCACATGACGCCGAGTTCGACGACGCCGTCCGGCGCGAAGCCGCCGGTGGCGACGCCCGGACCGGGCTGGGTCCACGGCCCGGTCCGCGGCCCGGGCGGCGACCAGTCCGGCGGCCCGTCCGGCCGCTTCACCCCCGGTCCGGCGACCGGGGGCGAGTGCGACCCGTTCGTCCCGCCGGGCGCCCCCGGCGCGCAGCCGCCCGGCGCGGCCCCGGCGACGACGCCGATCAAGTCGCTCGGCGGCGGTGGCGGGGGGACGCCCGGTGGTGTGACCGGCATCGACAGCTCCACCGCCCGCGGCCCGGACGGGTTGCTGGCCAAGGGCCGCACGGTCGGCGCGATGCCGCAACCCCCGCTCCAGCCCGCCCAGTACACGGGTGAACGCGGTTTCACGGGCAAGCCCGGAGCCACCCCCGGCGACATCGGTGCCGGCGCGGCGGCGATCGGCGCTGGTGCCGCCGGCGGCGCGTTGAGCGGCGACAAGGAGCGTCTGCGGCGCGACAAGGGCCAGCCGAAGGGCCCGGTGCGGCCGCTCCCGGTCGGCGAGCTGCCCGAGGAGGAAGCCGTCGCGCTGCGCAAGTCGGAGCAGATCAGCCCGAAGCAGCAGCGCGGCGAGGCGAAGTTCCTGTCCGAGGCGGCACCGCAGGAGGAGGACGCCGAGCACGTCCGCCGCTACGGCGTCGACGACCAGGACCTGTTCGCCGACCAGCGGATGGTCTCCCCCGACGTGCTCGGTGACCACGGCGGGGATGTGCGCTGACCGTGTCGCTCGTCCTGTCGGCCCTCGAGTTCGACGTGCTTTGGGAGTCCTTCGAGCTGCCCCGGCGGCACGTCGCGCTGGACGTGCCCAGCGAGGGAACCACCCGCGCCGAACGGCTGGAGCTGGTGGAGTCGGCGTGGGCGTCGCTGAGCGAGCGGCGCCTGGCCCGCAACCGGCGGGTCTCCGGCGAGCTCGCCGACCTGCTCCACCTGCTGGCGCGCCCGCAGTTCGGGATCGACGTGTGGGTGTGGGCGGAACGCGAGATCCGCGCCCGCGCGGTCAGCCTGCGCAGCCAGGCGGTGCTGGCGGTGGTGGACGACGGCGAGGTCTGGCTGATCCCGGCCACCGAGGACGGCTTGGCGGAAGCCGCGGTCTCGGTGGCGGGCGACCTGGGCCCGGGCATCGGCCAGACGGTCAGCCTGCCCTACGACGTCGTGAAGTCCGCCGACGCGGCCGCGAAGGGTGACCCGAAGGCGCTGGTCACCGCCCTGGAGGACCGCGGGATCCCGCTGTTCCAGGCCCAGGAGCTCTCGGGCATGCTGCTGGGCCAGGAGGCCCGCGGCCAGTTCGGCGCGGAACGCACCTCGCGCGACGGCGTGGTGCACCGGGCGGGCCGGGTGGTGGCGTTCTTCGACACGGACGCGGGCCGCTACCTGTTCCAGGTGGGCCGCGACGGCGACGGCCGCGAGTGGGCCACCGTCACCCCGGCGGACAACACGCTGCTGGCCACGAGGATCCGCGAACTGGCGGCGGAGGCCTGAGCCCCGCTGGGGTGGAAGTTGGCGGAGATCCGTACCCGCGCCCCGGGCGAAGTCATAAAGTAAGCGCGGGAACCGTCCTGGTCATGGCAACGTCCGATCGGGCGGAGACAAGTTTCGAAGGGGATGACGAACCGTGCCTGTCTACGACCCGGACTCCATGGCCATCGCGGCCCGCCAGGTGGAGAAGCTGAAGGACGAGTTCGAAAAGTCCAAGCACAAGGTCACCGGGCTGGACCACGAGAAGGAAAGCCCCTTCGGCGGGATGGACGAAACGGGCGACGCGCACGGCGCGGTCGGCAAGTTCAAGGACGGCGTGCACAACCAGTTCGACGCCGCGGGCAAGCACATGGAGGCACTGGGCTTCGCCATGCGCAAGGCCGCCGGCCTGATCGCCGAGACCGACCAGGTCGGCGCGAGCGACCTGAAACTGCACGTCGACAAATGACCGGGGGTCCGGGTGGCGAAGCCCCCGGCCCGGGGCGAAAGCCCCGTACGACACAGTAAGCGGGGCACGAGAGTGGGTTTGAACGCGGTCGGCGCCGGAACGCCGGACAATTGGGACGCCTTCATGAAGAAGGTCGACCAGGTCGAAAAGGTCGACCTGGAAAAGATCTCGGCGGCGGCGACGCAGTTCCGCGAGGCGGGCAAGAACGCCGGCGACCACAATGCGTCCCTGAAGAATTCGACCGACGCGCTCAACGGCAGCGTCTGGGGCGGCCCCGCGGCGGACCAGTTCTTCCAGTACGTCCGCCAGGTCCGCGACGCCGGCACCAAGGTGCAGACCCACCTCGAGGACGTCGCCAAGGACCTCGACGACCTCGCGAAGTCCCTCGACCAGATCAAGAAGAACGTCGGGGACAAGCAGCTCGCCGCGGAAAAGGCGGTCAACGAGCGCAACGCCACGGCCGAAACCCAGATCAACAACGCCTTGGCCGCGGCGAAGAAAGCGCATGACGAAGGCAAGCCGGGCCCCAGCCCCAGCGCCGACGAGATCCTGGCCACCGCCAAGACGGACATCCACAACATCACCGCCGGCTTCGACGGCGACGTGACCGGCCTGCAAACCCAGGCCGACACGGCGATCAAGGCGTCGCAGCAGCTGATGTCCCAGCAGATCGAGGGCGGCTACGACCAGGTCCCGCTGCCGAGCAGCTCCGCCGCGGCCCCCAAGAGCACGGGCGGCATCCACAGCAACGGCGCCTCCCACGGCGGAGGCGGCGGAGGCGGTGGCGGTGGGGGTGGGGGTGGGGGTGGCGGCGGTGGTGGCGGCCTCGGCCCGAGCGGCGGCCCGCCTTCTTCGCCGCCGCCGGGGAACGTCCAGCAGTGGATCCAGGAAGCCATGAAGGCGCTGCAGGCCGCCGGGATCCCGGTGACGGACGCGGACATCCCGAAGATCTGGGCGATCATCCAGCACGAGTCCGGCGGAAACCCGAACGCGATCAACAACTGGGATTCGAACGCCGCCGCGGGGCACCCGTCCAAGGGGCTCATGCAGTGCATCGACTCGACGTTCAACGCCCACAAGCTGCCCGGGCACGACAACATCTACAACCCGGTCGACAACATCATCGCCGGCGTCCGGTACTCCTTCGACCGGTACGGCGGCCTCGACAACGTGCCCGGCATCAAGGCCATGGCGCACGGTGGTGCCTACCGCGGCTACTAGCCTGGCCCCATGGCCGACCTCGGAGCTTTCGCCGGGCCCGCGTTGCGGGCCGGCGTGCCGCCCTTCCACGTCATGGACGTGCTCTCCGCGGCCGGGGCCCGGCAGCGCAGCCACGGTGATCTCGTGTCGCTCGCCGCCGGGCAACCGTCCGCGCCCGCCCCGAAGCCCGTGCTCGACGCCGCCCAGGAGGCGCTCCGGCAGGGCACGCTCGGCTACACCGAGCAGCTCGGTATCCCCGAGCTGCGCGAGTCGGTCGCCGGGCACTACCGGACGCGGTACGACGTCGACGTCCAGGCGCACGACGTCGTCCTGACCACCGGCTCCTCGGGTGGCTTCCTGCTCGCCTTCCTCAGTGCCTTCGACCCCGGCGCCAAGGTCGCCATGGCGCGGCCCGGCTACCCGGCCTACCGCAACCTGCTCTCCGTCCTCGGCTGCGAGGTCGTCGAGTTCGCCACCACCGCCGAGACGAACTTCCAGCCCACCGTGGCTCTCCTCGACGAGCTCGGCCCGATCGACGGCCTGATCGTCGCCAGCCCGAGCAACCCCACCGGCACCGTGCTGCCGCCCGGGGAGCTCGCCGCCATCACCGGCTGGTGCTCCTCGCACGGCGTCCAGCTGATCAGCGACGAGATCTACCACGGCATCTCCTACGGCGCCGAGCTCGACTGCGCGTGGCAGTACGGGCGTGAGCCGATCGTGCTCGGCAGCTTCTCGAAGTACTTCGCGATGACCGGCTGGCGGCTCGGCTGGATGCTCGCCCCGCAGCGGCTGCACCGTGCGATCGACGTCCTGACCGGCAACTTCACCATCTGCCCGCCCGCGGTCTCGCAGTACGCGGCCCTGGCCGCCTTCACGCCCGAGGCGTACGCGGAAGCGGACGCGCACGTCGAGCACTACCGCGCGAACCGCGATCGCCTCTTCGCCGGACTGCAGCGCATCGGCCTCGACAAGCTCGCTCCCGCCGATGGCGCCTTCTACGCGTACGCCGACGTCAGCGCCTACACCGAAGACAGCCTGAGCTGGTGCCAGCGGCTGCTCGCCGACACCGGGCTCGCCATCACGCCCGGCGTCGACTTCGACCCGGTCGACGGCGGCAAGTACGTCCGGTTCTCCTTCGCCGGCAGCGCCGAAGACATCGACGAAGGGGTCCGGCGCCTGGGGGCCTGGCTGGCCAGGGGGAACCCTGAATAAACCCCGAACGTTGGCCCTCCGAGGGGAGTTTCACCGCGCCGGGTGGCAGTGTGGAGTCATCGGGCCGGTGGGGCCACGGGGAAACATCGGAGGAACCATGTTCTGGAAGATCGTCGGCGGCCTGCTCATCGCCTGGGTGGCGTTCATGGTGCTGGGCGCCGTGATCGGCTTCGTGTTCAAGGCCGTCCTGTGGATCGCCATCATCGGCGGCATCGCCTTCCTCGGCGCCGCCGGCTACAAGGCGATCACCGGCGGCAAGAAGGACCCCCGGCGCATCAACCGCTACTGACGTCTAGGGAATCCGCGCGACGCCGCCCAGCGCCGTCCGGTTGACCGGCGTCAGCGGCGCCAGGCGCGGCCCGTCCGGCCACCACAGGTGTGGCTCGGTCAGCCCGGGCTCGAGCAGGTCGAGCCCGTCGAAGAACGACGTGATCTCGGCCCGCGACCGGTAGACGGAGTCGAGCCCGGTGCGGGCGAAGCGGTCCTGCAGGGACGTCGCGACGGCGGCCGCGTCGGAGCCGTCGGCCGGGTTGTGCCGGTGCAGCAGGATCAGGTACGAACCCGGCGCCAGCGCGCCGACGTAGGACTTGACCACCTGCTGCGCCTGCTGGAGGTCGGCGATGTGGTCGACGACCCCGCACAGCACGAGCCCGGCGGGCCGGTCGAAGTCGATGAACCGCCCGACCCCGGCGAGCGTCTCGCCGGGGTTCAGGGGGTCGGTACCGCAGATGTGCGTGAAGTCGTTGTCGACGAGCAGGGCCCGGCCGTGCGCCTCCACCACCGGGTCGTCGCCGACGTAGACGACGTGTGCTTCCGGGTTGTACTTCTGCGCCACCTGGTGGGTGTTCTCCGCCGTCGGGAAGCCGGAAGCGAGGTCGAGGAACTGGTCGACGTCCAGCCGCTCGGTCAGGTAGCGGACGGCGCGCACCAGCCACCGCCGCACCTCTCGCGCCATCGCCGGAGCTTCCGGCGCGATGGCCACCAGCTGCCGGAGGACGGCACGATCGGGCTCGTAGTGGTTCTGCCCGCCCAGCAGCGCGTCGGTGACGCGAGCGATGCTCGGTCGTTCGAAGTCGACGCGGACCGAGGGGCGTTCGCTCGTCGCCATGCGCACCTACCGGGAAGTGTGGGGACGCCCAGCCTAGGACATGGAGATCACGGCGGGTAGGCGGCTGTGCGGTGCGCGTGAGCGCTCAGTCCAGCCAGGCGCCGGCCGCCTCGGCGCCGTTCCACACGTGGGCCCGGAGCCCCACCGCCCGCGCTCCCTCCACATTGGACTCACGGTCGTCGAAGAACAGGCAGTCCGCCGGCTCGGCGCCGAGCTCGTCGAGCAGGAGGCGGAAGATCTTCGCGTCCGGCTTGACGCACCGGACGTCGCCCGAGAACAGCGTGACGCGGAAGTGCCGCGCCCAGTCCTGCGCGCGGACCCATTCGCCGAACGCGATCGGCGCGTTCGAGAGCAGTGCCAGGTTCGCGCCGGCCTCGGAGAGCGCTTCGAGCAGCGCCGCCGACGACGGCTCCAGGTGACCCCAGCCCTCGACGTCGATGCGGGTCAGCTCGGCGGACAAGGTCTCGTCGACCGGCACGCCCACGGCGGCGCCGACCGCCTGCCAGTACTCGAGCGGGGTGCTGCCGGCGTCGTAGGGAATCCGGTACTCCCAATACGCCTTCAGGAACTCCGGCAGCGGCGCGCCCATCGCCGCGGCCAGGTCGGGCAGGGCGGCGCTCGGCTTGCTGAGCACGTCGCCGTAGTCGAACACGATCCAGTTCATGCTGTCCCCCGGAACTTCTCAGGCGCCGGTCTTGATCCGGCGCACGGCTTCTTCGACGTCGGTCGCGCTCAGGTCCCGGTGGGTGACGAACCGGACCTTGCCCGCCATCGGCGCCGCCCGGATGCCGAGCGAGTCGAGCCAGGCGAGCGCGGTCGGGATGTCGGGAACTTCGGCGAGCACGATGTTGGTGTCGGGTGTGTTGGCCGGCCAGCCGTGCTCGCGCAGGCCCTCGGCGAGCCGCCGCGCGTTCTCGTGCGACTCGGCCAGGTCGGGGATGCGGTCCAGCGCGATCAGGCAGGCCGCGGCCAGGACGCCGCCCTGCCGGACGCCGCCACCGAGCATCTTCCGCATCCGGCGCGCCCGTTCGACGAACGCCGCGCTGCCCGCGACGACCGAGCCGACCGGCGCGCCGAGGCCCTTGCTGAAGCACGCGGACACGGTGTCGACGCCGACGGTCAGCGCGGCCGGCGGGACTTCGAGGGCGACCGCGGCCTGCCACAGCCGGGCGCCGTCGAGG
The DNA here is from genome assembly GCF_040681595.1 of Amycolatopsis sp. NPDC051716. Classification (NCBI taxonomy): domain Bacteria; kingdom Bacillati; phylum Actinomycetota; class Actinomycetes; order Pseudonocardiales; family Pseudonocardiaceae; genus Amycolatopsis; species Amycolatopsis sp. NPDC051716. The sequence goes on from NZ_JBFAZA010000002.1 coordinate 74,321, forward strand.
TGCACGGTCAGGCCCGCTTCCTTGGCGACGGACAGCAGCTGGGCGTGCTCGTCGGGCGGCGTCACCGCGCCCCCGGCCGCGTTGTGGGTGTTCTCGAGGCAGAGCAGTGTTGTCCGTAATGTGAAGTACGGCCCGGGTTGTCCGATCGCGGCCGCGAGGGCGCCGGGCGATGGGCGGCCCGGGCCGCCGTCGTGCTCGAGGATGTCCGGCATGCCGCCGGCCAGCCACGCCGCCGAGCCCAGCTCGTCGGCCAGCACGTGCGCGCCCCGGGTGGCGAGGAACCGGTCGCCGCGCTGCAGGTGCAGGCTCAGCGCGATGAGGTTGGCCATCGTCCCGCTCGGCACCCAGAGGGCGGCCGGCATGCCCAGGACGTGCGCCGCCCGTTCCTCCAGCTCCGCGACGGTGGGGTCGCGTTCGAGGACGTCGTCGCCCACCTCGGCCGACGCCATCGCCGCCCGCATCGTCTCGTCCGGCCGGGTGACGGTGTCGGAGCGGAAGTCCAGTACGGGCGGGGAGAAGGTCACGGTGTGATCACATCACACCCACGTCGCAGGGATCAATGAGCCCTCGGGTGGTCGAACCCCTCCGGTCCGTGCAACCGTGGACGCCCCTGATTCCGTCCTCCCGGGCGAACGACGATCGAGCGGAGCACGACTGCGCGTGGACCAGCGCGACGAGCAGGAGTTCGCGGAGTACTTCGCCGCCAGGCGGGACGCCGTGCGCCGGACCGCGTACATGCTCTGCGGCGACTGGCACCGGGCGGACGACCTCGCGCAGACGGCGTTCGTCGCACTGCACCGGAGGTGGAAGAAGATCAGGGATCGCGCGGCGACCGACGCGTACGTCCGCACGACGCTCGTCCGGGCGTCGATCGACGAATCGCGGCGTCCGTGGCGGCGCGAGTGGCAGACCGAGACGCTGCCGGAGCCGGCCGACGACACGCCCGGCCTCGACGACCTCGTCGCGACCAGGGAGGACCTGCTCGCGGCGCTGAAGGAAGTGCCGCCCAAGCAGCGGGCGGTGCTGGTCCTGCGGTTCTTCGAAGGGCTCGACGTGACCGGCGCGGCGAAGGCGCTGGGCTGCAGCGAAGGCAACGTGAAGAGTCAGACCGCCCGCGGGCTGGCGAACCTGAGGCAGGTCCTCGAACGGGAGGTGGAGACCAATGGATGAGCAGGAGCTGCGCTCGTTGTTCTCCGCCGCGCCCGGTGACGCCCCCGAACCGTCGTTCACCCAGGGCGACGTCGTCCGCGAATCCCGCCGCCAGACCGTGCGCCGCCGGAACCGGATCACCGCCGGGGTGAGTGCCGCCGTGCTGGTCGTCGCCGGGTTCGGCGCGTACGGCCAGCTGTCCGGGGGTATGTCGAAGTCGATGACCGCGGCGGACAACGCCGTACCCGCCCAAGGGCGGCCCGGCTCCACGCAACCAGGAGACGGCCCGCTGCGTCCTCAGATCGGCGGGGAATCACCGAACTTCTCGTCCCAGTCACCTCAGCAGGGGGGTGCCGGGGACGGGAAGACCGGCCGGCAGGCCGAAGGCGCCTCCGGGTGCGAACAGGTGGACGGGGAGCTCGCCATCGCCCTCGCTGGCGAGCTCCCCGGCCACGTCGCCGCCCAGGCCGTCCCGGGCGGCGCCTGTTCGACGGTGTCGCGGTCCGCCGGGTTCCCGGTTCCGGGCGGCGAAGTCGCCGCGGCGGTGTACCCGAAGGGCATTCCGGAGGTCTTCAAGTCCCAGCCGGCCGGCACGGTCACGGCCCGGGCGGGAACGGCGTCCGGTGGGGTGCTGGTGCTGGTCAGCGTGCCGGCCGCGGGAGCGGCGGCGCCGTACGCGGGCCAGGTGGACCGGTTCGCGCTCGATCTCGCGCCCCGCTTCTGAGCCCGGGTCCGCCCGGTTGGCAGAATGACCGGCCATGACCGCTGCGACCACCCCGAAGGGGGAGCGACGGCGCGCCGCGCTCGTCGAGGCCGCCGCGAAACTGCTCGTCGAGGGCGGGTTCGACGCCGTGCGGCACCGGGCGGTGGCCGAGCGGGCCGCCCTGCCGCTCGCGTCGACGACGTACTACTTCGACTCGCTGGAAGACCTGGTCACGGCGGCCGTCGAGCACCATTCGAACGCCGAGCTGGCGACCGGCCGCCGCCGGCTGGAGGAGCTCGCGACCCGCAACCGCGGGGTGCAGGCGACCGTCGACCTGGTGCTGGACCTGCTGCTCGGCCCGGAGAGCGGTGACCCGGCGGCCGACGCCGAAGCCGTCCTCCTGCGGTACGAGCGGCTGGTCGCGACCGGCCGCCGCCCGTACCTGCGGCCGCTGATGCGGACGCTGTCGGCCCAGCTCAACGAGCTGCTGACGGAGATCTTCGCCCGCTCGGGCACCCCGGTCACCGCCACCGAGCTGGAGCGGCTGGTCGCGCTGGTCGACGGCGCCGTCGTCAACGCGCTGGTCGAGGTCGACCCGGAGCCGCGCGCGGCGGCGGCCCGGATGCTGCGGGCCGCGCTGGAGCCCGCCGCTCACGACCGCGCGCGCTGAGCCTTCTCCAGGTCTTCGCGGGCCTTCGTGACGAGGGCGAGCATCGCCTGTTCCGCCGCGGCCGGGTCGCCCGCGACGATCGCGTCGAACACCTTCCGGTGGTCGGGCACCGGGTCCTCCGCCGCCGCGGAGCCGTGCACGAGCTTGTCGCGCTCGGCCAGCCCGATCGCGATGACCCGTTCCACCCGCGTCAGGAAGTTGTTGTGCGTGGCGGCCATCAGCCGCCGGTGGAAGGCGAGGTCGGCCTGGACGCTCGCCGCCGGATCATTACCCGCGGCGGCCATGTCGGCGAGCGCGCTCCGCAGCGCATCGAGGTCTTCCTCCGTCGCCCGCTCGGCGGCGAACCGGGCGGCGGCGGGCTCGACGACCGCGCGCACCTCGGTGAGCTCGTCGAGCAGCACCGGATCATCGGCGGCCGCGGTCTGCCAGCGCATGACGTCGGCGTCGAGCATGTTCCACTTTTCGCGCGGCTGCACGAAGGTGCCCCGCTTCTGCCGGGCGTCGATCATGCCCTTGGCGGCCAGCACCTTCAGCGCTTCGCGCAGCGCGGTCAGGCTGATGTCGAGCTCTTCGCGCAGCGCGGGCAGGTCCAGGACGGTGCCCTCGCCCCACTTGTCGGAGAGGATCCGGCTGGCCAGTGCCTCCACGGTCTGGCCGTGCAGCCCGCGTGGCCGGTGTTCGGTCAATGGAGGGCCCTCTCAGCCGGGGAGGTGGTGACCGCATTATGAATGCCGGGTCAAGGCCGCGAAACCGGCAGCACGAACGTCGGTGACCCCGTCGGGTAGTACCGCAGCTCCGCTTCGCCGGACGCGGTCAGCGTGAACGCCGTGATCGCGTCCTCCGACTGAGCCGCCACGTAACAAGTCCCGTCCACCAGCGCGAAGTGCCGGGGGTTCGCGCCGCACGGCTGGTCCGCCACCGCGGCCGCCTCGTCCAGCGCGAACTCCGTGACGCAGTCCGGCCCGCGGTTCGACACGTACAGGCGCGAGTCGGCCAGTTCCAGGTGCGCCACCAGGTTGGGCGTCACCGAAGACAGCGTCGACGGCGTCGAGGACACCACCTCGAACGCGCCCGGCGCCTTCTCGCGGACCGTCACCAGCGTCCCGGCCAGCTCGCCGACGACGTACGCCAGATCCGTGCCGGGGCGGCGGACCAGCTGGCGCGGTCCCGTGCCCGGCGGCAGCGAAGACACCGCCAGCGGCTCGAGGGCACCCGACGACGTCAGCGTGTAGCTGCGGATCTCGTCCGTGCCCAGGTCGACCGCGCTCACGATCGACCCGTCCGCCGACGGGACCGCCATGTGGACGTGCGCCGCCTCCTGGCGGTCGGACACCGGGCCGTTGCCGTGGTGCTCGGCCAGTGCCGTCCGGGCGGTCAACGCGCCGGACAGGGACAGCGAAAACACCGCCACGCTGCCGCCGGTGTAGTTGGCGCACAACAGGAAGCGGCCGTCCGGCGTCACCGCCAGGTGGCACGGGTGCGCGCCGCCGGTCTCGGCCGTGCCCAGCACTGAAAGCTCGCCCGAGGGGGAGATGGCCAACGCCGTCACGCCACCGGTGGACAGCTCGTTGGCCGCGTACAGCACCGGCAACGACGGGTGGTGTACCAGCCACGACGGCGACTCCAGCGGCAGCGAAGCCACTTCGCGCAACGAGCCGGACGGCGACCGCGAGAGCGTCGTGATCCCGGTGCCGTTCCCCGCATCGCCGGTGTAGCACCCGACGAAGACCAGCTCAGCCATGCGCGCTCCTCAACAGCGTTTCGACCCGGGCGGAGATCTCCGCGGCGGTGCCGCGGGTCAGCGCCGAGCCGATCCCGCAGGCGACCGCACCCGCCGAGAGCCAGCCTGGCACGTCGCCGGGGCCGATGCCGCCCGTGGGTACCAGCGGGGCCTGGGGCAGCGCGGCCCGCACGTCCGCCACCCACGACGGTCCCAGCGCCGAAGCCGGGAACACCTTCACCGCGTCGGCCCCTTCTTCCAGCGCGCGCACGATTTCGGTCACCGAGCCGGCGCCGGGGAAGGCGGCCGCGCCGTACCGGTGGGCGGTCCGGATCACCGCGGTGTCCACCGACGGTGACACGAGAAAACGGGCGCCCGCGCGGATCGCGAGCACCGCGGACGTCTCGTCGAGCACCGTCCCGGCTCCGATGGTCGCGTCCGGGTGGGCGGCGGTGAGCGCGGAGATCGCGGCCAGTGCGCCGGGGTTCGTCAGCGGCAGCTCGATCGAGCGCAGCCCGCCATCGAGGGCCGCGCGGGCCGCCGCCACCGCGGACTCCGCGTCGCGCGTGCGCACGATGCCGACGACGCCTTGGCGCAGCGCGGATGCGGTGATTTCCCAGCGATACGTCATGGGAGCAGGCTACCTTGTGAAATATTATTTTAGGATTTATTGTCACGGCAGCACGCGTACTGGAAGGAGCGGCGATGCCCACAGCGGTGGTGACCGGAGCGGCGTCCGGGATCGGGGCGGCGACCGCGCGGAAGCTGCTCGGCGACGGCTACCGCGTGCTGGGCGTGGACATCGCCGAGCTCCCCGACGGCGTCACGCCGATCCGGGGTTCGGTGAGCGACGAAGCGACCTGGGCGGCCATCGGCGAGGTGGACGCGCTGGTCAGCAACGCCTACGTGCCCAGCACCGGGCCGCTGCACGAGATCGGCCGCGCCGAGTGGGAGCGCCAGCTCGACGTCAACCTGACCGGCACCTACCTGGCCGTGAAGGCGTGCCTGCCGTCGCTGCGGGAACGGGGTGGGGCGATCGTGCTGGTCTCGTCGGTGCACGCGCGCTTCGGCCTGCCGGGCCATCCCGCGTACGCCGCGAGCAAGGGCGCGCTCGTCGCGCTCGGCCGGCAGCTGGCCGTCGAGTACGCCCCCGAGGTGCGGGTCAACTCCGTGCTGCCGGGGCCGGTGCTCACCGATGCCTGGAAGGACATCTCGCCGGCGGACCGCGAACGCAGCGCGCGGGCGACGCCGGCCGGTCGCCTGGGCCGGCCGGAGGAGGTCGCGGACGTGATCGCGTTCCTGCTCTCGCCCGCCGCGTCGTTCGTCACCGGTGCCGAACTGACCGTCGACGGCGGCTGGTCCGCCGCCAAGGATTCCGCGTAGAAACGAGGCACCCGGGTGAAGATCACCGCGATCGAAACGTTCCTGGTCGCGCCGCGCTGGCTGTTCCTCAAGGTCAGCACGGACGAAGGGATCAGCGGCTGGGGCGAACCCGTGGTCGAGGGCCGCGCGGAGACCGTGCGCGCGGCCGTGCACGAACTGTCCGAGCTGCTCATCGGCCAGGATCCGCTGCGCGTCGAGGACCACTGGCAGGTGCTGCGTCGCGGCGGTTTCTACCGCGGCGGCCCGGTGCTCTCCAGCGCGCTGGCCGGGTTCGACCACGCGCTGTGGGACATCGCCGGCAAGGTCCGCGACGCGCCGGTGCACGAGCTGCTCGGCGGCCCGGTCCGCGACCGCGTCCGGGTCTACAGCTGGGTCGGCGGCGACCGCCCGGCCGGCCTCCGCGAAGCGGTGGCCGCGCAGGTCGAAGCCGGGTTCACGGCGGTGAAGATGAACGTCGCCGGCCCGCTGACGGCGATCGCGTCCCCGGCCGAAGCCGACGCGGCGGTGGCGCGTGCCTGGGAAGCGCGGGAGGCGCTCGGCCCGCACCGCGACCTCGCCATCGACTTCCACGGCCGCGTCTCGCCCGCGATGGCGCGCCGGCTGGTGCGGCTGCTGGAGGACGTCCAGCCGATGTTCGTCGAGGAGCCGGTGCTGCCGGAGACCCAGGGCGACGCGCTGCGCGCGGTCGTCGAGGCGTCCACGGTGCCGATCGCGGTCGGCGAGCGGCTCTATTCGCGGTGGGAGTTCAAGCCGGTGCTCGACGCCGGGGTTGCGGTCGTCCAGCCGGATCCGTCGCACGCCGGCGGCATTTCCGAGCTGCGGCGGATCGGCGCGCTGGCCGAGATCTACGGCGCCTCGCTCGCGCCGCACTGCCCGCTCGGCCCGATTTCGCTGGCGGCGTCGCTGCAAGTGGCCTTCGCGACGCCGAACTTCCTGATCCAGGAACAAAGTGCGGGCATGCACTACCACGAGGGCCGCGAGCACGGGTACCTCACCGATCCGTCGGTCTTCGCCTTCCAGGACGGTTACGCGGCCCGGCCGCTCAAGCCCGGCCTCGGCATCGAGGTCGACGAAGCGGCGGTGCGCCGCGCGGACGAGATCGGGCACACCTGGCGCTCACCGGTGTGGCGCCACGACGACGGCAGCTTCGCGGAATGGTGAAAGGCCGGGCCGTCACCGCGCTGACCAGCGCAGGTATCGTGAGGGCGTGACGGACAAGCCCCGCATTCCGAACGTACTCGCCGCCCGCTACGCCTCGGCGGACCTGGTCTCGCTCTGGTCCCCGGAGCAGAAGGTCGTCCTCGAACGGCAGCTCTGGCTCGCCGTCCTCAAGGCACAGCAGGACCTCGGCGTCGAGGTGCCGGACGGGGTGGTCGAGGCCTACGAGCGCGTGCTGGAGAACGTCGACCTCGAGTCGATCGCGGCCCGCGAGCGCGTCACCCGCCACGACGTCAAGGCGCGGATCGAGGAGTTCAGCGACCTCGCCGGCCAGGAGCACATCCACAAGGGCATGACCTCGCGCGACCTCACCGAGAACGTCGAGCAGCTGCAGCTGCTCCGCTCCCTCGAGCTCGTGCGCACCCGCGTCGCCGCCGTGCTGGCGCGGCTGGCGGCGCTCGCCGTCGAGCACGCCGACACCGTCATGGCCGGGCGCTCGCACAACGTCGCCGCGCAGGCCACCACCCTCGGCAAGCGGTTCGCCACGGCGGCCGACGAGCTGCTGGTCGCCTTCGAGCGGCTCGACAACCTCATCGAGCGCTACCCCCTGCGCGGCATCAAGGGCCCGGTCGGCACCGCGCAGGACATGCTCGACCTGCTCGGCGACGAGTCCACTTTGGACCAGCTCGAGGACCGCGTGATGCAGCACCTCGGGTTCAACCGGCGGTTCGTCAGCGTCGGCCAGGTGTACCCGCGCTCGCTCGACTTCGACGTGCTGTCCACTGTGGTCCAGCTCGCCGCGGCGCCGTCCAGCCTGGCCAAGACGATCCGGCTGATGGCCGGCCACGAGCTGGTCACCGAGGGCTTCAAGCCCGGCCAGGTCGGCTCGTCGGCCATGCCGCACAAGATGAACACCCGCTCGTGCGAGCGCGTGAACGGCCTGGCCGTCGTGCTGCGCGGCTACCTGTCGATGATCGGCGAGCTGGCCGGCGACCAGTGGAACGAGGGCGACGTCTCCGACTCGGTCGTCCGCCGGGTCGCGCTGCCGGACGCGTTCTTCGCCCTCGACGGCCTGCTGGAGACGTTCCTCACGGTGCTCGCCGAGTTCGGTGCCTTCCCGGCGGTGATCGAGCGTGAGCTCGATCGCTACCTGCCCTTCCTGACCACGACGAAGGTGCTCATGGCGTCGGTCCGCGCCGGCGTCGGACGTGAGACGGCCCACGAAGCGATCAAGGAGCACTCGGTCGCCGTCGCGCTCGAGATGCGCGAGGGCCGCGCCGAAAACGACCTGCTCGACCGGTTCGCGGCCGACGACCGCATCCCGCTCGACCGCGGTGAGCTGGACAAACTCCTCGCCGACCGGATTTCGTTCACCGGCACGGCGGGGCGGCAGGTCGCGCAGGTGGCCGAGCGCGTCACCCGCGTCCTCGAGCGGTTCCCCGAGGCCACGGGCTACGTGCCGCAGCCGATCCTGTGAGCTGACACACGAGTCCACGGACTGGAACGAATCCACTCGAACGGGCGAAATCCCTAATCTCGATCGCTGACCACGGAGCGCTGCCGGGCGCCTGTCCCCACCATGGAAGAAGCGATGAGATCCACGCTGTCCAAGATCGCCGCCGCCCTGACCGCGGGCGCGCTGACGTTGACCCTCGCCGCCTGCGGTGGCTCCGGCGCGGGGTCGACCACCCTGCGCGTCGGGACGCTGAGCGACGCCCCGCCGTCGATCTACCTGGAGAACGGCCGGTTCACCGGCTACGACAACGAGCTGCTGCGCGACATCGCCAAGCGTGAAGGCTTCGAGGTCGAGTTCGTCGGCACCGAGTTCTCGAGCCTGCTCGCCGGCGTCGCGGGCGGCAAGTTCGACATCGGCAGCTCGACGATCTCCAGCACCGAGGCGCGCAAGAAGACGGTGGCCTTCTCCAACGGCTACAACACCGGCTTCACCACGGTCGTCACGGCGAAGGGCGCGAACCTCAAGGACGCGGCTTCGCTGGGCGGCAAGCGCCTCGGCGTGGTCCAGGGTTCGGTGCAGGACGAGTTCGCGGGCAAGGTCGCCGGCGCCCAGGTCGTCCGCTTCCCGGACTACAACGCGGGCTTCGCGCAGCTGAAGAACGGCACCCTCGACGGCTGGGTCGTGCCGCAGGACATCGGGCAGAAGTACCTGGACCAGAACCCGAACGTCCCGCTCGAGCTCGGGTACACCGTCGAGGACAAGGACACGCCGTCGGCGTTCGCGGTGGCCAAGAAGAACACCGACCTGCTGAACAAGCTGAACGACGGCCTCGCGAAAGCGGTCGCGGACGGCACGGTCGCCCGCATCTACGGGCAGTTCTACAAGAACACGCCGCTGTCGAAGGAACTGCGGCCGGGCGGCCCCGGCCTGACCGTGAAGAACCTGGGGGCGTGACATGAAGAAGCTGATCGTCACCGTGCTGGCCGCCGCGCTCACGCTGACCGCCTGCGGCGGCTCGGACAGCGCTTCCTCGACGCTGCGCGTGGGCACGCTGAGCGACGCGCCGCCGAACATCTACCTCGAGAACGGCAACTACACCGGCTTCGACAACGAGCTGCTCAAGGCCATCGCGGCCAAGCAGAACCTGAAGCTGGAGTTCGCCGCGACCGACTTCTCGGCGCTGCTCGGGCAGGTCGCGTCGGGCCGCTACGACATCGCCAGCTCGGCGATCGCGCAGACCGACGAGCGCAAGAAGACGGTCGACTTCTCCGCGGCCTACGACTTCGAAACGATGAGCATCCAGGCCAAGCAGGGCACCCCGGTCACCGACGAAAAGGGGCTGGCCGGCAAGCGCGTCGGCGTCATCCAGGCGACCGTCGGCGACCACTGGCTGACCAGCACGGTGCCGGCCGCCCAGGCCGTGCGCTTCCCCGACTACGCCGCCGCGCTGACCGCGTTGAAGAGCGGCGCGGTCGACGCGTACATCCTGGACCAGTCCATCGCGGAGAAGAACGTCACCGGCAACCCGGACGCCAAGCTGGTCGTCGTGAAGAGCTTCGTCACGGACGTGCCGCACGGTTTCGCGGTGAAGAAGGGCAACGCCGAGCTGCTGGGCAAGATCGACACCGGGCTCAAGCAGGTGATCTCCGACGGGACCTGGCTTAAGCTGCACCAGCAGTTCCTGCCGACCGCTCCGGTGCCGGCCGGGTTCCAGGGTTAGGAGAAGCATGAAGAAGACACTGGTCACGGCGCTCACCGCGACCTTTCTGGCCGCGCTCACGGCGTGCGGCGGCTCGGACAGCGGCGGCGACAAGACCCTGCGCGTCGGCACGCTGAGCGACTCGAAGCCGAACGCCTACCAGGAGAACGGCAACTACACCGGCTTCGACAACGAGCTGCTGAAGGCCATCGCGGCCAAGGAAGGCCTGAAGCTGGAGTTCGCCGCGACCGAGTTTTCGGCGCTGCTCGGCCAGGTCGCGAACGGCACGTTCGACATCGGCAGCTCGGCGATCTCCCAGACCGACGCCCGCAAGAAGACCGTCGACTTCTCGGCGCCGTACAACTACCAGGCCCTCGGCATCGAAGCCAAGGAGACCGCCGGGATCACCGACGAGAACTCGTTGGCGGGCAAGCGGATCGGCGTCGTCCAGGGCACGGTCTCGGACACCTGGCTCGGCTCGAACGCGCCGACCGCGCAGGCCGTCCGGTTCCCCAACGACGCCGCCGCGCTCAACGCCCTCAAGACCGGCGCGATCGACGGCGCGGTGTTCGACCAGGCCACCGCCGAGGACTACGCGAAGAACAACGCCGACGCGAAGCTCAAGGTGACCAAGGCGATCACCACGACCATCCCGCACGGGTTCGCCTTCAAGAAGGGCAACACGGACCTGATCAACAAGATCAACGACGGCCTGAAGAAGGTCATCGCGGACGGCACGTGGGTGAAGGTGCACGACCAGTTCGAACCCACCGCGCCGGTGCCCGCCGAGTTCAAGGCGGGGCAGTAGTCCACAATGGACGATTTTGTCAACACGTTCCTGAACTGGGAATACATTTCCCAAGTCCTGCCCGACCTGCTGAAGACCGGGCTGCTCAACACGCTGGTCCTGTCGGTGTCCTCGGCGCTGATCGGCACCGTGCTCGGCATGGTGCTGGCGGTGATGGGCCTGTCCACCAAGTGGTGGCTGCGCTGGCCCGCGCGGATCTACACCGACATCTTCCGCGGGCTGCCGGCCATCCTGACGATCCTGCTGATCGGCCAGGGCCTCGGCACGCTCGCGCGGGACGTCGTCGGCACGAACCCGTACCCGATGGGCATCCTGGCGCTGTCCCTGATCGCCGCGGCCTACATCGGCGAGATCTTCCGGTCCGGCATCCAGAGCGTCGACAAGGGGCAGATGGAGGCCAGCCGGGCGCTCGGGATGAGCTACACCAAGTCGATGCTGCTGGTGATCATTCCGCAGGGTGTCCGGCGGGTGCTGCCCGCGCTGGTGAACCAGTTCATCGCGCTGGTCAAGGACTCCAGCCTCGTCTACGTGCTCGGGCTGCTGTCCGGGCAGCGCGAGCTGTTCCGGATCGGCCAGGACCTCGCGGCGAACACGGGCAACCTGTCGCCGCTGGTCGCCGCCGGCGTGTTCTTCCTGGTGATCACCGTGCCGCTGACGCACCTGGTCAACTACATCGACAAGAAGCTCCGGACCGGTCGCAAGGTACGCGTCGACGAGCCGGGCGACGGAGACGAGCTGGACCTGGTCGCCAGCGGGAAGGTGCCTTCGTGACAACGGCGGTGCGTTCGTCCAGTGTGGAGCTGCGCGACATCCACGTCAGCTTCGGCACGCTCGAAGTCCTGCGCGGGGTCGACCTGAAGGTCGAGAGCGGGAAGACGACGTGCGTCATCGGCCCGTCCGGCTCCGGCAAGTCGACGCTCCTGCGTTGCGTGAACCGCCTGCAGGAGCCCGATTCCGGCGACCTGCTGCTCGACGGCGAATCGGTGATCAAGGCCGACCCGGACGCCCTGCGCCAGCGCGTCGGCATGGTGTTCCAGCACTTCAACCTCTTCGGCCACCGGAGCGTGCTGGACAACATCGTGCTGCCGCTGCGCAGCGTGAAGAAGCTGAGCAAGGAGGAGGCGTCGGCGATCGCCCGCGCCCGCTTGGCGGACGTCGGCCTGGCGGACAAGGCGCCGTACCGGCCCAGCGCGTTGTCCGGCGGCCAGCAGCAGCGAGTGGCGATCGCGCGGGCGCTGGCGATGGACCCCGAGGTGATGCTCTTCGACGAGGCCACGAGCGCGCTGGACCCGGAGCTGGTCAAGGGCGTGCTGAACCTGATGGCGGGCCTGGCTTCGCGCGGGCTGACCCTGATCGTGGTGACGCACGAGATGGGGTTCGCCCGGAGCGTGGCCGACGAGGTGGCGTTCATGGACGCGGGCCGCATCGTCGAGCAGGGCCCACCGGCGGAGCTCTTCGACGAACCGCAGAGCCCGCGCTTGCAGCGGTTCCTCTCACAGGTGCTCTGAAAGAAGAGGCTTCGGCGGCCGTTGCCCGGGTAGCCTGCGAAGATGGCGAGAATCGCTCGGCTGACGTACTACCCGGTCAAGTCCTGCGCCGGCATCGACGTGCCGTCCGCCGAGGTGACCCCCGCCGGGCTCGCGCACGACCGTGTCTTCCAGGTCATCACCCCGGACAGCGACGTCCTCACGCAGCGGCCGCACCCGGTCATGGCGACCGTCCGGCCGCGGGTGCTCGGCGACCGGCTCGCGCTGTCCGCCCCCGGTCGCGAAGACGTCGTCTTCGTCATCCGGCGTGACGGCCCGCGGCGCCCGGTGTCGATGGCCGCCTGGGACGGCGAAGGCGTCCGGCAGGATCCGCGGGCCGACGAGTGGTTCTCGGACCTGCTCGGCCGGCCGGCCGAACTGATCGGTGTCGCGCCCGGGCACGACCGCGTCACCGGCGGCGACACCCCCGGCACGGCCGCGCTCGCCGATGGGCACGCGCTGCTCGTCGCCTCGGAGTCCTCTTTGGACAGCCTGAACGAGCGGATCGCCGCCGGGCAGGGTGAACCCGTCCCGATGGACCGCTTCCGCCCCAACGTCGTCATCGCCGGCTGGGCCGAACCCCACCGCGAAGACGAAGCACGCGAGCTGACCGCCGGCACCGCGAAGTTCGGGTACGCCGAGAAGTGCGTCCGCTGCACGGTCCCGATGATCGACCAGGAGACCGGCGCGAAGGCCGGTCCCGAGCCGATCCGCACCCTCGCGACCTACCGGCGTGGCCCGAGCGGGGGCGTCGTCTTCGGGATGAAGGCCGCGGTGCTGCGGCCGGGTCAGGTCGCCGTCGGCGACGAGGTGATCGTGCACTCCTGGGCCGGCCCGAGCCCGAGCACGGCCGCCGCGGAGCCGCCGTTCACGGCGACGGCGAGCCGGCCCGCCGAGTCGGTGTAGAGCACCGAAGCGCCGGCGGGCACGTCGGCGAAGGTCCGCCCGAGCACCGTGGTCACCGCCACGCGCTCGCTGTGCACGGAAACCGCGCCCGACAGGCCCGAGAGCTCGAGGTCGGCCGGGGTCGCGGCCAGCTGGACGTTGCCGAAGTGGTCGACCGTCAGCACCTCCGACACGAGCTTTCCGGGGAACGCGGCGACGAACGGCTCGGGCATCGCGACCAGGCCGTCCACCGGGTCGCCGAAGTCGGCCGGCGACACTCCGAGCGCGAGGTGCGCGGCCGCCGGCGCGAAGACGTCCCGCCCGTGGAAGGTCGCCGACGTCGTCGCCAGCCGCAGCGACGGCTCCGTGAGCTCGTACGCCGCCCGGACCCCGCCCAGCGCCTGCGCGGCGGGCAGCAGCAGGCCGTTGTCCGGCCCGACCAGCAGCCCGCCCTCCGCGACGACGACCACGCCGAGCCGGGCCGTCCCGACACCGGGGTCGACGACCGCGAAGTGCACCGATTCCGGCAGGTAGGGGACGGTCTGGGCCAGCGCCATCGCCCCGTGCCGGATGTCCTGGGGCGGCACTTCGTGGGTCACGTCGATCACCCGCACCGCGGGCGCCAGCCGCGCGATCACGCCGTGGCAGGCCGCCACGAAGCCGTCGCGCCGGCCGTAGTCGGTCGTCACCGAGATCCAGTCGTACGCCATGCCAGCATCATCCATGGTGGCGGAGGGTGCGCGTTAGGGTTCAGCGCGTGACACCCCTCCCCACCCTCGAACGGCTCGCCACCGGCAAGGTCCGCGACCTCTACGCGGTCGGCGACGAGCACCTGCTGGTCGTCGCCTCCGACCGCATCTCCGCCTTCGAACGCGTCTTCCCCACCTCGGTCCCCGGCAAGGGCCGCGTGCTCACCGCGATGAGCGTGTTCTGGTTCCGCGAGCTCGCCGACGTCCTCCCGAACCACCTCGTGACCTGCGACGGGCCGCTCATCCCGGAGGCCGTCCGCGGCCGCGCGCTGCTGGTCGAGCGGCTCGACATGCTGCCGGTCGAGGCGGTCGTCCGCGGCTACCTGACCGGCCGCGGCTACGCGGACTACCGCCGGTCCGGGGAGGTGTGCGGGCTGGCGCTGCCGCCCGGCCTGGCCGAGTCGGAGCGGCTGCCCGAGCCGATCTTCACGCCGTCCACCAAGGCGCGCCCCGGGGAGAAGGACGAGAACATCGACTTCGGTACGTGCGTCTCGGTGCTGGGCCGCGCGCTCGCCGAGGAGGTCCGGGAGGCGTCCGTGGAGCTGTACCGCCGGGGCGCCGCCCGCGCGGCGGAGCAGGGCCTGCTGCTGGCCGACACGAAATTCGAATTCGGCATCGGCGCCGACGGCCGGCTCGTGCTCGCGGACGAGCTGCTGACGCCGGATTCGGCCCGCTACTGGCTCGCCGACGGTCACCAGCCCGGCGTCCCGCAGCCGTCGTTCGACAAGCAGCACGTGCGCGACTGGCTGGTCGACCCGGCGTCCGGCTGGGACTGCGTCTCCCCGCTGCCGCCGTTGCCGCCCGAAGTGGTGACGGCGACGCGCGACCGGTACATCGAGGCGTACCAGCGCATCACCGGGCTTTCGCTGGCAGACTGGCCTCGTGATCCTGCTGATCTGCGGCAGCCTGCGAGCCGGCTCGGGCAATGCGGCGGTGCTGGGGACCGCCGCGACCCTCACCGCGAGCCGGACGTACACCGGCCTTGCCGATCTGCCGCACTTCAACCCCGATGACGACCGCGACCCGCTGCACCCCGAGGTCGCCTCGCTGCGGGCCGCGCTGAAGGACGCCGACGCGGTCCTGATCTGCACGCCGGAGTACGCGGGCGGGCTGCCGGGCTCGTTCAAGAACCTCCTCGACTGGACGGTCGGCGGCGGCGAGATGTACGGCAAGCCGGTGGCGTGGATCAACGCGTCCTCGGTCGCGGCACCGACCGGCGGCCGGGACGCGCACGACTCGCTGCGGAAGGTCCTGACGTACGCGGGCGCGAAGATCGTCGACGAGGCGTGCGCGCGGATTCCGGTGTCACGGGCGGACGTCGCCGACGGTCAGGTCGCCGACCCCGACCTGCGCGGCCGGATCGCGGTGGCCGTGAAGCGCCTGTGTGAGGGCGTCTGAGCCAGCCGGTGCCGGGCTTTTCGGCAACGGTCGCCCGCCCGTTCTGCGCAGTTCACGAGGGTGTCAGACGCGTGCGTCCCAATGGTGGTCGTGGAAGCTCGCTTGCTGGTTTCGCTGTCGGGAATCACCCCGCGCACGCTGCACCGGTGCGCCGACCTCGCGGCCGAGCTCGACCGCCGCAAGGTGCCGCTCTCGATGCTGTACGCCGCCCGCACCGGCGGAGGCCCGGTGACGGAGTGGGTGCGCACCCGCGCCCGCGGCGGTGATTCCGTGCTGCTGCACGGCTACGACCACTCCGTCACGCCCACGCACCGCACGGTCTACCTGGGCAAGCGGGCGGAGTTCGCGACGCTGCCGGCGCACGAGGCACGCCTGCGCCTGATCGCCGCGAAGGCCGCGCTGGACAACGCGGGGCTGTCGGTGGACGGCTTCGCGCCGCCGCGCTGGATCGCGTCCCAGGGCACGCTGCAGGCGTTGGCCGAGCACGGGTTCCGGTTGTGCGCGGACCTCGGCGCGGTGCGCGACCTCGTGACCGGCGAGGTGCGCCGCGCGCGGGTGAATGAGTTCACGAGCCAGTCACACCGCACGGAGACGGTGCGCTGCTTCGCGCTGGTGCTGGCGGCGGCGCGCGCGGCTCGCCGGGGCGGGTTGGTCCGGCTGGGGGTCGATGCCACGGACCTGACTCGCCCCGGCCTCCGCCAGGCCCTGCTCGACGCGGTGGACGTCGCCCTGGAGAACCGCGCGTTCGGCGCGACCTACGGCTCGCTGCGCGTGGTGGCGGCCTAGATCTTCGCGGGTTCGCCCCGGTCGAGCACCTTGACCTCGGTGCCTTCGGGCGCGAGGTTCCCGAAGAGGCCGTAGTGCATGGCCGGGTTGGCGAGCACGGCTTCGTGGATGGGCACGGCCACCCGCGGCGCGACGGCCCGCAGGTAGTCGACGGCTTCCCCGGCCTTCAGCCACGGCGCGCCGGTGGGCAGCCCGAGCACGTCGATCCTGTGCTCCGGCACGAAGAACGAGTCGCCGGGGTGGAAGAAGGCGCCGTCGTCGAAGACGTACCCGATGTTCGGGATGACGGGGATGTCCGAGTGGATGACGGCGTGCTCCCCGCCGACGGCCTTGATCGAGGTGTCCCCGACGGCGAAGGCGTCCCCGACGTTGGCGACGGCGAACTCCAGGCCGAGCTTCTCGACCTCGGGCGCGGACCCGGGATCGACGATCAGCCGGGCACCGGGGTTGGCTTCGAGGACCCGGGGCAGCCGTTCGACGTCGAGGTGGTCGAAGTGCTGGTGCGTGACCAGCACGGCGGACAGTTCCCGCTCACCCTCGAAGCCGGTGGAGAAGGCGCCGGGATCGATCAGGATCCGCTCGGAGCCGGTCTCCAGCAACAGGCAGGCGTGTCCGAAATGGACGATACGCATCGATGGTTCTCCTTCACGGGTGGTCGATCCCAGCCTAGTCCCGCTCGGTCAGCCGGTGCCGGATGTCGTCGAGGTCCGAGCCGCCGACGCCCGCGTCGAGGAGGTACCGCTCGACGTCGAACCCGTCGAGCGTGTCCCGGACGGCCGCCGCGGTCGTGGTGCCCCGTTCCGCGAGGGCCGCCGCGATGACCGGCCCCTGGTCTTCGGTGCCCATCACGGCGTACAGCGGTTTCACGGCCTCGGTGGACAGGGCGTAGTCCGCGGCGATGGCGTCGGTGTCGACGCCGGCCAGCGCCAGGAGCAGGAGCGCGACGAGACCGGTCCGGTCGCGCCCGGAACCGCAGTGGAACAGGACGCCGCCGGGGGCCGCCCGGGCGATCGCGGTCATGACGGCGGCGCAGCGCTCGGGCTTCCGTTCGAGGAAGGCGCGGTAGTAGAGCGGGCTGCCGTTCAGCCGCTCGCGGTTGACGTACCGCCAGAACTCGAGGTCGGCGATGTCGTCGAGGGGAACCTCGACGCGGTCGAGGCCCGCCGGGGTGACCGGGCCGGTCGCGGCGGCGAACTGCGCGGAGCCCGCCAGCGCCGTCGGAGCGCCCGTCGTCGGCCGGATCTCGTCGGGGTTGCGCAGGTCGATGACGGTCCGGACGCCGGACTCGCGCGCCTGGGCCCACCCGGCGTCAGTCACGAATCGGAGGTCGGCCGCTCTGAAGAACGCGCCGCGGCGGGTCGTCCGGCCCGAGCGCGCCGGCAGGCCACCGAGGTCCCTGGTGTTGTAGAAGCCTTCCCAGGCCACTGCTCTGTCCATCTGTCACAGCTTGCCCGAGAGCAGCGCGTCGCCGAGTTCCGTGCGCCGGTACAGCACCCGGTGCCCCCGGCGTTCCGACGCCAGCAAGCCCGCTGCGCGCAACGCCGTCAGGTGGGCCGAAACCGTCGCCGGTGCCAGCTCGTGGCGCCGGGCCAGCTCGGTCGTCGCCGCCGGGCGGTCGAGCGTGGTCAGCAGCAGGGCCCGCGTCCGGCCGAGCACCTCCGCCAGCGGTTCCGGCGGCTCGGCGGCGGAAGTCCACAGCGAAGCCACGCCCCGGGCGGGGTACAGCAGCGAAATCTGCCACGGCGGCACCGTCACCACCCCGACGTTCGGCCACGCGAACACCGCCGGGATCAGCAGCAACCCCCGCGCGTCGATCGGCAGGCGCTCCCGGGACCGGACGTCGACCAGCACCGACGTCCCCGACAGCCGGACGCGCGGGTGGAGCTCCGCCAGCATCGCCGCGAGCCCGCCCGACCCCAGCTGCCGCGTCCGGTGGGCGATGTCCGCCGCGAGCAGCTCACGCAGGCGGGGCCACTCCGGGGCCAGCAGCGCGTCCCACACCGTCTCGAGCTGATCGGCCAGCAGGTCGCGCGCGACGGCCGGGTCGGCCGGCAGCCCGGACAGGTCCGCGTCGACCATGCCCAGCTCCAGCGCCACCTGCGCGGGCGGCGTCGCCCGGACCACCGCGAGCTGCGCTTCGGCGGTCGTCTCGGGACCGTCGGGCGGCGGGCTCAGGAACTCCGTGATGTAGTGCCGCGCGCTCAGCACCGCGGCCAGCTCGGGCACGTCGGGCACGGCGGAGAGCCACGGCGGTGGCGCGGGGTGCCGCCGGATGCCGAGCAGGGTCTGGACCGCGCCCAGCACCTCCTCCAGCGGCGAGATGGCGAACCGGACGCGGTGGCTCCCGGCCGCGGTCAGGACCAGCTCGATCACGACTGATTCGCTCTCACCCGAATCAGTGTGCCGCACGCGGCTGGCCCGCAAGCGTGTGAGCATGTCGTTGTTCACCCATCGCGCGTACTGGCGCTGGTCGGCGGGCGTCCAGTTCGCCCGGCTGCCGTCGACCATGGCGCCGCTCGCGTTCACCCTGCTGACCACCGCGACGACCGGCTCCTACCGGCTGGGTGGCGTGCTGATGTCGGTCTTCGTCGCCGCCGAGATGGTGTGCGCGGTGCCGGTCGGCCGGCTGCTCGACCGCGTCGGCCCTTCGCGAGGGCTGCCCGCGCTGCTCCTGCTCACCGCCGCCGGGTACGGGGTGCTGACGCTGGCCGCCGCGAACGGCGCGCCGAGCGCCGCGCTGCTCGTGCTGGTGCTGCTGCCCGGCATCACGGGCGGAGCGTTGTCCGGCGGGTTCCGGACGCTGCTCGCGGAGACGGTCGACGACGAGCTGCTTCCCCGGGCGACCACTGTGGACGCGATGATCCTCGACGGCGTGCTCGTCGGCGGTCCGGCGCTGGTCACGCTGCTCGACCTGGCCGGTCCGCTCGTGCCGCTCGCCGCGATGGCGGCCGCCTGCGTTGCCGCCGCCTTGCTCGTCCCGCGTCGCGCGGCATCCCGCGATCGGGTGGAATCCGGGCCCGGCATCCCGCCCGCGCGACCCGGCGCCGCCCTGCCGTGGCTGTGCTGTGCCTTCACCATCGGGCTGCTGACGTCGACGATCGAGGTCGCGCCGTTGCCGCTGGTCCAGCGCCTCGGTGCGCCGGAGACGGCGGCGCCGGTGGTGATCGCCGTGCTGACCGGAGCGAGCATCGCGGGCAGCGCCTTCTACGCGTGGCGGGGCAAGATCGGTGACCCGCGGCTGTTTCTCGCAGGGTTCGTCCTCGGCGGGCTCGTGCTCAGCGCGAACCTCGGGTGGCCGGGCCTGATCGCGTCGGTGGCGGTGATCGGTGCGTTCGGTGGGCCGCTGGTCGCCACGACGTCGGTCAACCTCCAGCGCGTGTTGCCGAAGAACCGCAGGTCAGCGGGGTTCTCCTTGAGCTTCACGGTGCAGGCGGCCGGCTTCGGGCTCGGCTCGCTGGCGGTCGGCGTGCTGCCGTTGTGGCTCCCGCCGCTGCTCGGTGTCTTTGCCGCGGCGACCGCCGGTGCAATGCTGGTGCGGAAGCCCGCACGAGCTATTGGCACGATGTCAGTAACGTCGTAACCTGGGCTGACCCGCGACCTCCAGGGAGACGCCGATGACTGCCGTCCAGCCGAAGCCGACGACGGTCGGCGAGACCTTCGACTCGCTCAGCCCGGCGACCGACGAGGTGGTCGGAACCTACCCGATCCACACCGCGGAGGACGTCAAGGCGGCCGTCGAACGGGCGCGCGTCGCGGCGGAGTGGTGGGCGGGCCTCGGTTTCGCCGGGCGCGCCGAGCGGCTCAAGAGCTGGAAGGGCGTGCTGACCCGGCGGCTGCCGCAGCTGTGCCAGGTGGTCCGCGACGAGACCGGCAAGCCGATCGCCGACGCGCAGCTGGAGAGCGTCCTGGCCATCGAGCACATCGCGTGGGCGGGCAAGCACGCGAAGAAGGTCCTCGGCAAGCAGAAGCGCTCGGCCGGCCTGCTGATGTCGAACCAGGCGGCGACGGTCGAGTACCAGCCGCTGGGCGTGGTCGGCGTGATCGGCCCGTGGAACTACCCGGTGTTCACCCCGCTCGGCTCGGTCGCGTACGCGCTCGCGGCGGGCAACGCCGTGGTGTTCAAGCCGAGCGAGTACACGCCCGGCGTCGGGAAATGGCTGGTCGACGCGTTCGCCGAGATCGTGCCGGAGCAGCCGGTGCTGCAGCTGATCACGGGCTTCGGCGAGACGGGCGCGGCGCTGGTGACGTCGGGGGTCGACAAGATCGCGTTCACCGGCTCGACGGCGACGGGCAAGCGCATCATGGCCGCGGCCGCCGAGACGCTCACCCCGGTGGTGATCGAGGCGGGCGGCAAGGACCCGGTGCTGGTCGACGCGGACGCCGATCTGGAGGCGGCGGCCGACGCAACGGTGTGGGGCGCGTTCTCCAACTCCGGCCAGACCTGCATCGGCGTCGAGCGCGTGTACGTCCACGAGAAGGTCCACGACGAGTTCGTGGCCAAGGTGGTCGAGAAGTCGAAGGACGTCCGCGCGGGTTCGGACGAGGCGGCCCAGTACGGCCCGGTGACGATGCCGTCCCAGCTGGGCGTGATCAAGCGCCACATCCACGACGCCCTCTCCCGCGGCGGCAAGGCGGTGCTGGGTGGAGAGGACGCGGTGGGCGACCGCTACGCGCAGCCGACGGTCCTGATCGACGTCCCCGAGGACTCCGAGGCGGTGACGGAGGAGACATTCGGCCCGACGGTGACGATCGCGAAGGTCCGCGACATGGACGAAGCGATCGAAAAAGCGAACAGCACGAAGTACGGCCTGGGTTCGACGGTGTTCTCGAAGTCCCGGGGAGTGGAGCTGGCGGAGAAGCTCCGCACGGGCATGACGGCGATCAACGCACCGTTGTCCTTCGCCGGAATAGCCTCATTGCCCTTCGGCGGCGTGGGCGATTCGGGCTTCGGCCGCATCCACGGACCGGAGGGGCTGCGCGAGTTCGCCCGCACGAAGGCGATCGCCCGCCAGCGGTTCACGGCTCCGTTGACGCTGACATCGTTCACCCGCAAGGAATCAACGGACGCCTTGGTGGCCAAGCTGGTGACGATCCTCCACGGCAAGCGCTGAGCTGTTCCGGGGTTGTGGACAACTCGGGTCCGCAACCCCGGAACGCGCTGGAAGTGTCGGTGGGCGCCGGTAAACTGGATACCGGGGGGCCGAGGGCCGCGCTTCGCTGCCGCGCGAAACGGTTCTGGGCGAACCGAACGCGCGGCTGAACCTCATCGCGCAACCCAGCTCCGCGGCCCGAAATCGAGCCAAGCTGCGCAAACCAGCCTGCAGGAATGCCTCGCCGCCCGCGCCACAGGCACCGCGGCCCGAGCTAGTCCGGCAGCCCGCACCGAGCCGCGGCCCACGCTAAACGCCCCGCCGCCCTCTTATGGAAGCCCGCCGCACGGCCGCTTGGCAGCGAGGCTGCGCGACCACTCCCACACGAAAGCCCGCCGCGGCCGGCCAGGCAGCGAAGCCTGCCGCGCCAAGGCCCCGCCACCGCAAACCCGTAGAACAGCCGACCGCAGCTAACCCAACCGCAGCTAAACCGACCGCCCCCGAATCAAATCCGCCGCCTTCTCCGCCACCATGATCGTCGGCGCGTTCGTATTCCCCCGCGGCACCACCGGCATCACGGACGCATCCACGACCCGCAACCCGTCCACCCCCTGAACCCGCAACTCAGCGTCAACCACCGACCCGATCGAGCAAGTCCCGACCGGGTGATAAAGCGTCTGCGTGTTCTCCCGGATGTGCTCGGCCAGCTCGGAATCACTCAAGTCGTGCCGCAACGGCAGGAACGGCTTGTCCAAGAACCGCCGCAGCGGCCCCACCTGCCCGATTTCGATCAGCGCCCGCAACCCGGCGATCATCGTCTCCATGTCCCGCGGTTCCGCGTAGTAAGCCGGATCGATTTCCGGCTTCCACAGCGGATTCGCCGACTTCAGCCGGAGCCGTCCGCGGCTCGCGACGTCCACCAGCGTCGCCGCCGAGGTGAACCCGGGCGCCGTCGGTTCGCGCAATCCGTTGTCGTAGAACAACGTTGGCGCGACATGGATCTGCATGTCCGGCGCCGGCAGGCCGTCCGTGGTCGGGTAAAACGCCCCCGCTTCGCCGATGTTCGACGTCAGCGGCCCGCGCTTCGTCAGCTGGTAGCGGATCAAGCCACGCGGAGTGGCCGCGTCGACCAGGTCGGTCGTGTCCTTTGTGGACCAGATGATCCCGCACGCCGGGTGGTCGTGCAGGTTCTCGCCCACGCCGGGCAGCGCCGCGACGACGTCGATGCCGTGCTCGCGCAGGTGCTCGGCCGGGCCGACACCCGAAACCATCAGCAGCTGCGGCGAGTTGACGGCGCCACCCGAGAGAATGACCTCCGCCGAAGCGCGCACCGTGCGCTCCACGCCGTTGTCCAAATAGGACACGCCGACCGCGCGGGTCCCCTCGAAGACGACGCGAGTGGCGGGCGCGAGGGTCTGCACCGTCAGGTTCGGCCGCGAAAGCGCCGGGCGCAGGTAGGCGTCCGCCGTGGACCAGCGGCGCCCCTTCTTGCACGTCACCTGGTAGACGCCGGCGCCTTCCTGGCTCTCGCCGTTGAAGTCGTCGGTGCGCTTGAGCCCCCACGCGACGGCCGAGTCGACCCAGGCCTGCGACAGCTCGTGGGTGAACCGGCGGTCTTCGACGTGCAGCGGGCCGTCGGTCCCGTGCAGCGGCCCGCCGAGCCGCTGGTTGCGCTCGGCGCGCTTGAAGTACGGCAGGACGTCGTCCCAGCCCCAGCCCTCGGCGCCGTGGGAATCGCGCCAGCCGTCGTAGTCGGCGCGGTTGCCGCGGATGTAGATCATCGCGTTGATCGACGAGCAGCCGCCGAGCATCTTCCCGCGCGGCCAGTACGACGTCTTGCCCGTGTGCTTCTGCTCGACGGTCTCGTAGTTCCAGTCCCACTTGGTCTTGAACAGCGACGCGAACGCGGCCGGGATGTGGATTTCGTCCGCGGTGTCCTCCGCGCCCGCTTCGAGCAGCAGGACCTGGGCCGACGGATCTTCGGTGAGGCGGTTGGCGAGGACGCACCCCGCGCTGCCGGCGCCGACGATGACGTAGTCGTAGGACTCCTGGACGGCCACGGTGCCTCCTGTTGGCGAGATGTCAACGACTCATCATGGCGCAGCCCCGCGCCCTCGGCCAGTCTAGGTTTCCCGGTGGGCCCCGCCAGGGGGTCGAGCGGGTGAACTATGCTCGCGGGGTACCCACGACCTGCGTGAATAAGGAGCAGCCTGCCGTGGCCCGAGTCGTCGTCGACGTCATGCCGAAGCCCGAAATCCTCGACCCGCAGGGGCAGGCCGCGCTCGGCGCCGCCGGCCGCCTCGGCTTTACCGGGATCACCGAGATCCGCCAGGGCAAGCACTTCGAGATCGAGGTCGACGACACGGTCGACGACGCGACGCTGGAGAAGATCGCCGAAGGCTTCCTCGCGAACCCGGTCATCGAGCAGTGGACCATCAAGCGGGTCGACGCGTGAGCGCGCGCATCGGCGTCATCACCTTCCCGGGCACCCTGGACGACGGCGACGCGGCGCGCGCGGTCCGCTACGCCGGCGGCGAGGCCGTGCCGCTGTGGCACGCCGACGAAGACCTGCACGAGGTCGACGCCGTGATCGTCCCGGGCGGCTTCTCCTACGGCGACTACCTGCGCGCGGGCGTGATCGCCCGGTTCGCGCCGGTCATGACGCCGGTGATCGAGGCGGCCCGCGCGGGCATGCCGGTGCTCGGCATCTGCAACGGGTTCCAGATCCTGTGCGAGGCCGGCCTGCTGCCGGGCGCGATGATCCGCAACCAGGGCCTGCACTTCATCTGCCGCGACCAGTGGCTGCGGGTGGAAAACACCGAAACGGCGTGGACCACCCGGTACGAGACCGGCGCCGAGATCCTCGTCCCGATGAAGAACATCGACGGCTGCTACATGGCCGAGCAGTCCACTTTGGACGAGCTGGAGGGCGAGGGCCGCGTGGTGTTCCGGTACGTCGGCGGGAACCCGAACGGCTCGCGCAACGACATCGCCGGGATCCGCAGCGAGAACGGCCGGGTCGTCGGGCTGATGCCGCACCCGGAGCACGCGATCGACGCGCTGACGGGGCCGTCGGACGACGGGCTCGGCATGTTTTTCAGCGCGGTGGACGCGCTCGTGAAGGCGTGAGGGCGGGCCGCGCCCCCGGTAACCATTCTACCGGGGGGCACCGACAGTTCCGGGGCCGTGGGCGCGAGTTGTCCACAGTTGTCCACAGCCCCGGACCGGGTCAGCTCTTGCTCTGGTCGTTCGACAGCCACTTCTCGGGCCGGACCCGGACCAGCACCGATCGCTCTCCGAGTGCCGAGTCGACGTAAGCCGTGGCCTGGTCCGACGGCCAGTACCGCTGCGCGATCCGCAGGGCCTGCTCGCGCGTCGGCGGTTCGTCGTTCGCCACCACCGGGCCCTCGACCGTCACGTACTTGTACGGCGGGTTCTCGTCCTGCGCCACCAGACTCAGCCTTCCCGCGACGCGGATCGAGCGGTCCTTGACCGTGTCGCGCTCCATCCAGATCAGCAGCTCGCCGCCGGGCGAGTAGTCGTACCAGACCGGTACCGCCAGCGGGGCCCGGCCGGCGCGCTCCACCGCGAGCACCCCGACGTGCACCCCGCTCAGGAACTCTTCGCGTTCCGCGGCGGTCATCACGAACGACGACATGTCACTCCCCAGGTAGCTGGTCATCCACCGGGGAGCAACACGTCGATCACTCCGGACATTCCGGACTAACTGGCCGCCGCGACCAGGCGGGCGTACGAACCGCCCGCGGAGAGCAGCTGGTCGTGCGGGCCCAGCTCGGTGATCCGGCCGCCTTCGACCACCGCCACCCGGTCGGCCGCCGCCGCCGTGTGCAGGCGGTGGGCGATCGCGATCACCGTCCGGCCCGCCAGCACGCTGTTCAGCGACCGCTCCAGGTCGCGGGCCGAGCCCGTGTCCAGCAGCGACGTCGCTTCGTCGAGCACCAGCGTGTGCGGATCCGCCAGCACCACCCGGGCCAGCGCCAGCTGCTGCGCGATCGCCGGCGGCACCGGGTGCTCGCCCGGTCCCAGCTTCGTGTCCAGCCCGGACGGCAGCGTCGCGACCCAGTCCGCCGCGCCCGCGGACGCGCACGCCGCCGTCAGCTCCTCGTCCGTCCAGTCGCCGCCCGCGCGGCGGGCCGGCAGGGCCAGGTTCTGCCGCAGCGTCCCGGAGAACACGTGGTGCTCCTGGGTCAGCAGCAGCACCTCGCCGCGCAGCACGTCGTCGGCCAGCGCCGAGACGTCCTGGCCGCCGATCCGCACCGAACCCGACGACGGCGCCGCGATGCCGGCCAGCAGCCGGCCCAGCGTCGACTTGCCCGCGCCCGACGGCCCGACGATCGCCAGCCGTTCGCCGCAAGGGACCCGCAGGTCGATTCCGTGCAGCACCTCGCGGTCGGCGGTGTAGCTGAACCGGACGCCGTGGACGTCGATGTCACGCCCGCGCGGTACCTCGTCCACCTTCTCCACGTGCTCGGCCGCGACCGTCCGGACGCCGAGGATCCGCCGGGCTGCGGCCGCCGCGACCTGCAGGTCCTCCAGCCAGAACAGCGCCTCGTTGAGCGGCGCCGCCATCGCCTGCATGTACAGCAGCATCGTGGTGATCTCGCCGAGCCCGGCCCAGCCGCGCGTGTACGCGAGCAGCCCGAGCGGCAGCATCACCGCCAGCGGCAGCACATAACTGATCTCCAGCGACGGCAGCCACCGCAGCTGCAGCGCCCGCATCCGGCGTTCCCCGAAGATGCTCTGGTCCAGCGCGTGGTGCGCGGCGTCGACTCGCCGCTCGGTCAGCCCGAGCGCCTCCACCGTGCGCGCACCCTCCGCCGTCTCGTGGACGCTGGTGGTCAGATCCGCCCACCGGTCCAGCATCCACTGCATCACCGACGGGATCCGCCGCTGGTACCAGACGTTCACCGGGACCAGCAGCGGCAGCGCGACCAGCAGGCCCAGCGCCAGCAGCGGGGACGTCAGCACCATCGCGACGACGGTGAACGCCACGGTCACCGCCGCGACCAGGATCTCCGGCGCCGCGAACCGCGCGGCGTGGTCGATCCGGCCGAGGTCGGTGGTGGCCCGGCTGAGCAGGTCGCCCGTCCCGGCCGCTTCGACCGTGCCGAGCGGCAGCTGCAGCGCCGTCCCGACGAACTCCTCGCGCGTCTCGGCCAGCACCAGCTCGCCGAACACCGCGCCGCGCATCCGCGCGACCTTCCGCGCCAGCGCCTGCAGCACGAGGATGGCGACGAACGCCGCCGCCAGCACGTCGACGTGCCCGGTCGTGGTGCCGGCCGCGACGTCGTCGACGAGCGCGCCGAGCAGCTGCGGCCCGGCGAGCCCGATCAGCGTGGCCACGGCCAGCGAGCCCAGCAGCAGGCCGAACTCGCGCTTGTGGCTCGCCGCCGTCGTCAGCGCCCAGCGCCGGACGTCCCGCCGGGACGCCGTGGGGAGCCGCTTCACACCGTCACCACCTTCGCCGTGAAAACTTCGTCTGCCACATGTGTCCACAAGGGACTCTGGCTGAACACCACCGTCGTCTTGCCCTGCCGCAGCGCGGTGACGCGTTCGGTGATGCGTGCCTCCGTGTGCGCGTCGACCGCCGACGTCGGCTCGTCGAGCACCAGGACGTCGGCGTCGGTCGCCAGCGCGCGGGCCAGGTTCAGCCGTTGCCGCTGGCCGCCGGACACCTCGCGGCCGCGCTCGCCGATCACCTCGTCGACGCCGTTGGGCAGCGCCTCGACGATGTCGTCGGCGTCGGCCGCGTACAGCGCTTCGGTGATGCTGACCCCGCCCGGCCGCGCCGGCGCCAGCTGCTCGCGCAGCACGCCCGAGAACCAGATGTCCTGGTTGTGCGCGTAGACGATCCGCCGCCGCAGCTCCGCGAGTGCGACGTGGTCCGCCCGGACGCCGCCGGTCAGCACCTCTTCGCCCTCGGCCGGATCCGCGAACCGGGCCAGCCGGTCGGCCACCGCTTCGCCGTCGGCGCCGAGGTCGACGACCGTCAGCCGGCCGGCCGGGACGCGGATCCCGGATTCGGTGTCCACCAGCTCCAACGGCCCTTCGGGCAACGGCACCGGCGTCTCCGGGTCCGCCAGCTTCGGGCGGATCGCCAGCAGCGCGACGACCTTCCGCGCGGCGACCAGGCCGGACGTGATCGAGCCGACCGCCTCCGTCGCCGCGGTGACCGGCCAGATCAGGAACGCCGAAACGCCGTAGAACGCCACCAGCTGCCCGAGGCCGATCTCGCCGGCCACGGCCAGCCGCGCGCCCAGCCAGGTGATCACCACGGTGACCAGGCCGGGCAGCGCGATCTCCGCGGCGGCCAGCCAGGCCTCGGCCTGGCCGACCTCGATGCCGGCCCGCCGCACCCGCTGGCTCGTTTCCCGGAAGCGGGCGAAGAACCGCCGCTCGCCACCGATGCCGCGCAGGATCCGCAGGCCGGACACGATGTCCGCGCCGAGCGCGTTGACGTCTCCGCGCTTCTCGCGCTGCTTGGACTTGCGCTTCTGCAGCGGCGCGAGCAGCGGCCCGATGCCCAGCACCGCGAGCGGCACGCCGACCAGCGCGACCACGCCGAGCAGCGGCGACGTCGAGATCAGCCACACCGCGACCACGACGAACGCCAGCAGCGAGCCGAACGTCCGCCCGGTCATCTCGACGGTGTTGCCGATGTGGTTGATGTCCGTGGTGCTGACCGCGACGAGGTTCCCGGTGGTCGTCTGCTCCCGCAGGGCCGCGCCGACGCGTGTGGTGTGGGCCGAGACAGCGCGCTGGGTGGAGCCCGCGCCGTGCAGCCACAGGCCGTAGTTCAGGAAGTGCATCCAGGTCCCGGACAGCGTCTGCGCGACCCCGAGCGCCGCCGCGACCAGCGCCCAGCGTCCGACGGCGGCACCGTCGTGCGCGCCGATGGCGCTGATGCCCTGGCCGACCACCAGCGGCATGAGCGCACCCGGCAGCGCCCAGACGACACCGATCGCGGCGGCGCCCAGCACCGTGCCGAGCCGGGCCCGGAACACGGCGAGCAGGAAGCGGCTCGCGG
Organism: Amycolatopsis sp. NPDC051716; assembly: GCF_040681595.1. Classification (NCBI taxonomy): domain Bacteria; kingdom Bacillati; phylum Actinomycetota; class Actinomycetes; order Pseudonocardiales; family Pseudonocardiaceae; genus Amycolatopsis; species Amycolatopsis sp. NPDC051716. The sequence goes on from NZ_JBFAZA010000002.1 coordinate 102,549, forward strand.
TCGGCCGCACGGGCAGCCGCAGCGGCGGAAAGGGATACGTGGCGGAAAGCACGATTTCCGACGGTAAGCCGACACCCCGGGGATGGCGACCGATTTTCCGCGCACCGCCCGAGTCCCGCTCCCGCCTCGCCGGATGTCGCCTCGGTCACACCGGTCGCGGGGTGCTCGGGTTCGGTGGCCCACCGTCCGGGGTGGCCGGGCCCGGCACGTATCCTGACGGCCGTGGCGAACCCTGACACGGACACCGTGACCAGCACCGTTGACACCACCGAGCGTGCCGGGGCGACCCCGGACCACACCCAGCCCTACCGCGAGCTCGGGCTCGCCGACGACGAGTACGCCCGCATCCGGGAGATCCTCGGCCGCCGGCCCACCGACGCGGAGCTGGCGATGTACTCGGTCATGTGGAGCGAGCACTGCTCGTACAAGTCGTCGAAGAAGCACCTGCGCTACTTCGGGGAGACCGCCACCGACGAGATGAAGGCCAAGATGCTGGCCGGCATCGGCGAGAACGCGGGCGTCGTCGACATCGGCGAGGGCTGGGCGGTCACCTTCAAGGTGGAGAGCCACAACCACCCGTCCTATGTGGAGCCCTACCAGGGCGCGGCGACCGGCGTCGGCGGCATCGTCCGCGACATCATGGCGATGGGCGCGCGGCCCCTCGCGGTCGCCGACGCGCTGCGCTTCGGCCCGGCCGACGCCCCCGACACCAAGCGCGTGCTGCCCGGCGTGGTCGCCGGCGTCGGCGGCTACGGCAACTGCCTCGGCCTGCCGAACATCGGCGGCGAGCTGGTGTTCGACCCGTCCTACTCCGGCAACCCGCTGGTGAACGCCCTGTGCGTCGGCGCGATGCGCGTCGAAGACCTGCACCTGGCGTTCGCGTCCGGCACCGGCAACAAGATCATCCTGTTCGGCGCCCGCACCGGCCTCGACGGCATCGGCGGCGTTTCCGTCCTGGCGAGTGACACCTTTTCGGGTGACGAGTCCTCGGGCGGCCGCAAGAAGCTGCCGAGCGTCCAGGTCGGCGACCCGTTCACCGAGAAGGTGCTCATCGAGTGCTGCCTCGAGCTGTTCGCGCAGAAGCTCGTCGTCGGCATCCAGGACCTCGGCGGCGCCGGGCTGTCCTGCGCGACGTCGGAGCTGGCCGCGGCCGGCGACGGCGGCATGCACATCTACCTCGACCGCGTTCCGTTGCGCGCCACCGGGATGACGCCCGCCGAGGTGCTCTCCAGCGAGTCGCAGGAGCGCATGTGCGCGGTCGTCTCGCCGGAGAACGTCGAGGCGTTCATGGCGGTGTGCCGCAAGTGGGACGTCATCGCGACCGACATCGGCGAGGTCACCGACGGCGAGCACCTGGTCATCACCTGGCACGACGAGGTCGTCGTCGACGTCCCCGCGCACACGGTCGCCCACCAGGGCCCGGTGTACGACCGGCCGATCGAGCGTCCGTCCACTCAGGACGCATTGATCGCGGACACCTCGTCGAAGCTGCCGCGTCCGTCCACTCCGGACGAACTGCGCGCGGACGTCCTGAAGCTGATTTCGTCGCCGAACCAGGCGTCGAAGGAATGGGTGACGTCGCAGTACGACCGGTACGTGCGCGGCAATTCCGTGCTGGCGCAGCCGTCGGACTCCGGCATGATCCGGATCGACGAGTCGTCGGGCCGCGGCGTCTCGGTGGCGACGGACTGCAACAGCAAGTTCGTCTACCTGGACCCGTACCGCGGCGCGCAACTGGCGCTGGCGGAGGCGTACCGCAACGTGGCCACCGGCGGCGCGACGCCGGTCGCGGTGTCGGATTGTCTCAATTTCGGCGCCCCTACCGACCCGGGCGTGATGTGGCAGTTCGAGCAGGCGGTGCACGGCCTGGCGGACGGCTGCGTCGAGCTGGGCATCCCGGTGACGGGCGGCAACGTGAGCTTCTTCAACCAGACGGGCTCGACGGCGATCCTCCCGACGCCGGTGATCGGCGTCCTCGGCGTGATCGACGACGTCACCCGCCGCATCCCGACGGGCATCGGCGCGGAGGCGGGCGAAACGCTCCTGCTGCTGGGCGAGACGCACGACGAACTGGACGGCTCGGCGTGGGCCCGCGAGCTCCACGGCCACCTCGGCGGCGTGCCCCCGCGCGTGGACCTGGCCCGCGAGAAGCTGCTGGGCGAGATCCTGGTGGCGGGTTCCCGCGACGGCATGATCTCGGCGGCCCACGACCTCTCGGACGGCGGCCTGATCCAGACCCTGGTCGAAACCGTCCTCATCGGACAGTGCGGCGCCCGCGTGTTCCTCGACGCGGACCAGGACCCGTTCGTGCAGCTGTTCTCGGAGTCGGCGGGCCGCGTGCTGGTGGCGGTCCCGCGCACGGAAGAGCTCCGCTTCACGGAGATGTGCACCGCGCGCGGCTTGCCGTGGCGCAAGACCGGCGTGGTCGACCCGGACTCGGGCACGCTGGAGCTGCAGGACATCACGGAGTTCACGCTCGACGAGCTGCGCGAGGCCTGGGAGCGCACGCTCCCGGCCCTGTTCGACTGACACCCGGACCTCGACCTGTCCACAGCCCTGCGGGGTTGTGGACAGGTCGAGGGTGCGCAAGCGTTTCCGGGCTTTTCGTCGGACCCCGCCGATAGACTGGAACTGGGGACGCCCCCCAAGGGAGGGCGGGGGCGGAGCTGGTGGCGGCGCAGCAGGCCATCAGGTCGCCTACCTACCTGGCTGGCGGGGCCGTCCGACTCGGCAACGACTCCGTGGCTGCCTACCGGCATCCACTCCGGACTTGAGTGGGCTGTTGGTCCGCGGATAAGTCACCCGGCAGTGCTGGAGATCCTCTCGCGCTACCGCGACTCGGCCGGCCTCGCCAAGGCCGGCCGTCGCAAGCTCACCGCGACCGCGAGGGGCCATGCTCGGCATGGCGAGCAGCTGGTCGAGTCGATCATGACCGCCCGCGGTGAGCGGGCCGCCGCCACCCCGGACCAGCACCTGCCCCGATCACAGCTCAAGACCCATCGAGACAACCCAAGGGGCCGCGGCGAAGCCGTGACCCGGCGGGCTCAGCCCACCTTGGCAATCACCCGCAAAGCCCCATCGTGCAGTTCCTCGAGGTCCCACGCCGAGGGCAACTGCACATCCTTCTCACCCCGAACCATCGTGTTGTACAACGAAACCGACTCCGGCAGCGAAGCGAACCGCAGGTCGGTCTGCCCGGCGAACCGCGTCCGCCGCAGGTCCAGCGAATCCGTCACCTGGGCCCCGGTGAATTCGACGTCGGCCCCGAACTCCGCGTCCTTGAACGTTGTCGGCCCGGCGAACTTCACGTTCCTGAAGTCGGCGATCTCGCAGAACCGGGTTCCGCTGAACCAGGCCACGCTCGCGAAAACCGCGTCACGGCAACGGAAGTAGCCCACCAGGCGGCCTTTCCCCGTGCCCGCGCCGGTGAAGTACGCCTTGCCGACCACGAGGCAGCGGCTGAAGTGGGTGCTGCTGTGCAGGGACGCGTAGCGCAAGAGGAGGTTGCCGATCTTGCGGTCGGTCAGGTCGAGGTACTCCAGCACCGCGCCGGTCAAATCCAGGTCGTAGGCCGGCGCCTCGGCGTCCGTCGCGGCCGGGAGCAGCTCCTTGACCAGCCGCTGTGCGGTGAGCCGGACCGTGAGCTCCTGCTCCTGCTCCGGCTCACCGGGCACGGTCTCCTGATCGCCACGGTCCGAATCCTCGTCGTACCGCGGGTGCTTGAACGGCCGCCGCAGGTAGGAGCACAGCACGTCCAGCACCGTCTGCGTGTAGGCCGGCCGGCTTCGCGCCAGCCCCGCCAGCGCGTGCAACGCCCCCACGCGCACCTGGTCGGCCGCGTGCCCGAGCAGCTCGACCGCCTTCGCGAACCGCTCGTCGGACACCCGCTCGCGATCCTGTTCCGCGCGCTGCGCCTCGAGTTCGTGACGCCGCCGCTCGATTTCCTGGCGGCGCTCCTCGACCCGGCGTCGCCGGTCGTTGAGCCACAGCGCGTACAGCGCCACGATCGCGCCGCCCGCCAGGCCGCCCGTCTTCAGCGCCTCACTGCGGCTGGTGGCGGGGTCGGTCAGCAGCCAGCCGCCGACCCCGAGCAGCAGCACCAGCGACGCGAGGAACGTCCACGCCAGCGGTGATCGCCACAGCTTCACCGGCTCAGGACACCAGCATCGTGCTGACGCAGAAGCCCTTTTTGTCGAAGTTCGTGGCGCTCAGCGTGCCCTTGACCGGCTTGCCGGCCGACGTCCCGGTGACCTCGCCCTCGACCAGGTACTTGTCGGTGGGCACGCTGCCGAGCTGCAACTGCAGCGGCGGCTTGAGGAACGTGTCGAGCCACGAGCTGAGCAGCTCCTTCGAGTCGGCGCAGCCCATGGCGACCGCCCCGGCGTTGTCGCCCGCGTTCAGCTTGTCGATGAAGCCCTGCAGCAGGACCTTCGCGTCCGAGTTGGCCCCGCCGCCGCCGTCGGGCGTCGTCGGCTTCGTGGCCGAGGCCGTCGGCCTCTTGGTCGTCGGCTTCGACGGGGACGGCTTGGCCGACGTGCTCGACGACGGGGCCGCGGCCGTGTTGGTGTCGTCCTTCGAGAGGAAGAACCCGGGAGCGACGAAGCCCGTGACACCGACCAGGGCGAGCACGACGACCACGGCGGCGCCGATGGCGATCCACATCCCGGTCTTGCTCTTCTTCGGCGGCGCGGGCGGCCCGCCGAAGCCCTGCGAGTAGCCGCCGGTCGCCGGGTCCCAGCCGGACACCTGGCCGCCCGCGTTCGGGTTCCAGGCCTGCTGGCCGTACTGCTGCGCGTTCGGGTCAGCCCACGCCGACTGCTGCTGCGCGTTGGGGTCAGCCCAGGCCTGCTGCGCGTACGGGTCGCCCCACGGCTGCTGCGGGTTGGCCGGGAAACCGCCCGACGCCGGCGGGTAGGCCTGCTGGTTCGGGTCCCAGCCCTGCGGGTACTGCTGCGTCGGGTACGGCTGTTGCTGCTGGTTGGGGTCCCACCCGCCCTGCTGCTGGAAGCCACCGGACTGCGGCTGGCCGTACGGGTCGGGCTGGCCGGGCTGGCCCGGCTGAGGCGGGTAGGTCATCTTTCATGCCTTCCGGGCGCTGGGTGTTCGTGCGCTTCCGACGTCCGGCGGGCATGTGCGGTTCCCCCCGAGGACGTGGCTGCGGCATTCTGCAAGCTCGGACGGTACGGCATGAAACCGGCTCCCGGTCGTGGCGACGCCAAGCCGTCACGATCCGGGAGCCGGGTGGGGGTGGGTCAGCCGTTGGCGAGTGCCTGGAGCCGGTCGTAGGCACCGTTGAAGGTGTCCTGGTCGAGCGGGCTCGAGGTGTACTGCCAAACGGTGTAGTAGCCCCAGTTGTAGGGCAGGGCGCCGACCGTCGACGCGTACCGCGCGACCCACAGCGGGGCGGTGCTGGAGAAGTCACCGCTCACGCAGCTGCCCCACCAGCTCGCCGACGTGTAGATCGCCGGGTAACGGCCGGTCAAGGAGTGGTAGGTGTCGTGGAAGTCGAGGATCCACGACGTCATCCCGGCCTTGCTCAGCCCGTAGCAGGTCGCGCCGTACGGGTTGTACTCCATGTCCAGCGCCCCGGGCAGCGTCCGGCCGTCCTTGGACCACCCGCCGCCGTGGGCGACGAAGTAGCGGGCCTGCGCCGCGCCGCTCGAGGTGTTGGGCGTGGCGAAGTGGTAGGCGCCGCGGATGAAGCCCTGGTTGTAGGAACCGTTGTACTGCTGGGCGAAGTACGGGTTGGTGTAGTTGGTGCTCTCCGTGGCCTTGGTCCAGACGAACCGCTTGCCTTGGTTCCACCAGTTCGCCCAGTCGACGTTGCCCTGGTAGCTGGCGACGTCCATGCCGGCCACCGTCGCCAGCACCTGGCCGGGCATGGCCTGGCCGGGTTGCGGCTGCTGCGCCGATTTCTGGGTGTCCGGAGTCGACTTGTCGCCTTCGACGCGCCGGATCTGCGAACCCAGTTCGTGGTTGTGCTGCGCGATGTCCGCGTTGATCGCGGCCACGGGGTCGACTTCGGGGGAGAAGGTCGTCGCCTGCGCCGTGCTGCCGAGCAGGAGCAGCGTGGCCGGGACGACCAGGGCAGCGAACAGCCGCCCTCTTCGGGAGGTGGACATCGTTGAATCCCTTCACGGAAACCCTCGCGATGAGCGGCTTACTGCAGGTAGCCGCCCGTGCACGATTGTTGAGGACGAAGTGGCGTTTGTCACTCAGTTCCGTGAAATTGGGTATACGTGTGGGTGATTTTCCCGGGAAGAAGATCGTTAATTGGTGACGAGTTAACACCTATTATTCGACGGTTGGGCCGTTCAGCCCAGCGCCAGGGCCAGGAGCCGGTCCGCCGGGCCGTTGAACCAGTTCTGGTCGCCGGGCAGCGTGCCGCGGTCGGCGAACTGCCAGATCGTGTGGATGCCCCAGCCGGCCGGCAGTTCGCCGATGAAGCTGTTGTAGCGCGCGATCCACAGCGGGTTGGCGCCGAAGCCGCCGTTGTTCGCGGTGCACCGCTTCCACCAGCTCGTCGACGTGTAGATCGTCGGGAACCGGCCGGTCGCCGCGCGGTAGGTGTCGGAGAAAGCGCGGATCCAGGCGACCACGCCCGCGGCGTCCTTGCCGTAACACGTTTCGCCGTACGGGTTGTACTCCGCGTCGAGCGCGCCGGGGAGGGTCTTGCCGTCGGCCGACCAGCCGCCGCCGTGGGCGAGGAAGTACCGCGCCTGGGCCGCGCCGTCGGAGATGTCCGGCCGCGCGAAGTGGTAGGCGCCGCGGATCAGGCCGACGTTGTACGAGCCGTTGTACTGCTGGGCGAACTGCGGGTTCACGAACCCGGTGCCCTCGGTCGCCTTGACGTAGACGAACTTCGCGCCCGATCCCGCCGCGCCGGGCCAGTCGACCGGCCCCTGGTGCCCGCTGACGTCGTGCCCGAGCTGCTGGTCGTCACCCCCGTACAGCACGTCGGGGCCCTCGCCGACGCCCTCGACCTTGGCGATCTGCGAACCCGCGTAGTGGTCCTCGGCACCGGTGTAGCGGTCGACGGCCTTCGCCGGTGCCTGCCCGGCCACGAGCAGGACCGACGCGAGGACGGCGGCGAAGGGCAGCGAACGTCGTTTCACCCTCTTGCTCCCCACCGATCTCGTGAGACTTCTCCAGTCTCACGATGCACCTGCGTCGCCGGATCGGCGACTCGATGATCACTCGATGGGGTGGGACCCGCAGGTCAGCGTCGTTCGTCGGCGACGGCCTTCAGCAGGTGCTCCGCCGGCACGACCGCCGTGATGAGGTCGTGCGGGTTGATCGCGACCGGGTGCCCGCCGAGCAGGTCGACGATGTCGCGGCCGAGCACCGCCCGCGCGTGCGGCCACTCGCGCGGGACCAGCGACTTGCGGGTGTAGGCGGGCACCATGACCCGGCCGTCGGTGTTGTGGAAGCCGATGACGGTCCGCTGCACCGGCGACATCGCGTAGACGAACAGCGTCGCGTCGAGGACGACCTTCGGCAGGTCCGACGGCGGGCGGTGTTCGGTGCGGACGAGCTGCAGCAGGTGTTCGAGGTCGTTCGCCGGTTCCGGGAAGCCGAGCGCCTTGGGCGAGGGCCGGTAGCGGTCGTTGGGGTGGAAGTCGGCGACGACGTCACCGGCACCGTTCACCGGGTACGCGCCGACGACCGCCCACGACGGCACCGGGCCGTTCGGGTCGAAGGCCTCGTCGATGACGTACAGCCAGCTGTCGGGGTTGGCGCGGGCGTTCGCCCGCATCTCCGCGGTGATCTCGGGTGTGCCGTGCTTGCCGGTGCGCCGGGCCTGCTGGCCCTCGCGCCGCGCGGCCCGGTTGTGCTTGCCGTGCCTGCCGGGGCGATCGGCTCCGCTTCCGGTGGGCTGCTGCGAAACCATCCGATCCGCCTCGTCCCGCTGCGCCATCGTCATCCCCACGTTCTCGGGTGTGCCTGCCAAGTCTTGGTGCGCCACTCTACTGTTTGCCCATGGCCTCTTCGCGTTCGGTCGACCCCGGACAGTTACGTGCGGCGGTGCTGGCGATTTCCCCGTGGTTGCAGGGCGATGCGCCCGCTCCGGCGCGCCCGGAACTGGCCGCGGCGGTGCGCCTTTCGCTGCGCGCGCTGGCGGCGGACGCGCCGGGCCGGACGGTCGAAGTCCGGGTGCCGCCCTTCGCCGCCGTGCAGTGCGTCGAGGGACCGCGGCACACCCGCGGCACCCCGCCGAACGTGATCGAGACCGACCCGCGCACGTGGCTCGAACTGGCCACCGGGCAACTGGACTGGACCACGGCCGTGGCGGACGGCCGGGTGACCGCGTCGGGCACCCGGGCCGACCTGTCCCACTGGCTCCCGCTGCTCCGCCTTTGACGGGCGGGCGAGGCGCGCGCCGGGACTAGGGCTTGCGGCCGATCCCGCCCGCGATGGTCCGCTGGGCCACGTTGAGCTCCTTGAGCCGCGGGCCGTCCGGCCACCAGTCGGCGCACCGGACCACGCCCGGGGGCACCATTTCGAGGCCGGGGAACAGGCCTTCGATCTCCGCCTGCTTCCGGAAGGTGCCCGAGCCCATCGGGCTGTGCAGGAAGAAGTCCTCCATCTTGCGGGCGGTCGCGGAGTCCTCGTCGTCGGGGTCGAAGAAGTGCGAGATCGCCACGAAGGAGCCCGACGGCAGGGCGTCGATGTACTCCTTCATGATCTCCGCCGGCCGCGCCGGGTCGCCGTTGAAGTGGTGCAGCGTGCCCATCTGGAGGAGGGCGACCGGCTCGGTGAAGTCGATGTGCTGCCGGACGACCTCGTTCCCGAGGATCCGCTGCGGCTCGAAGATGTCCTCGGCGACGAAGTGGGTGTTCTCGTTCTCCTCGAGCAGCGCGCGGCCGTGCGCGAGCACGACCGGGTCGTTGTCGACGTAGACGACCTGGATGTCCGGGTTGATCCGCTGGACGACCTGGTGGGTGTTCTCGGCGGTGGGCAAGCCCGAGCCGCAGTCGAGGAACTGGGTGATGCCGGTCTGGCTGGCGAGGAAGCGGCAGGCCCGGATCAGGAAGCCGCGGTTTTCGAACGCGAGGTCCTGCGCTTCCGGGGCGGCCTTCTGCACCTTGTGCAGGACCTCCCGGTCGATCTCGTAGTTGTCCTTCCCGAGCAGGAAGGCGTCGTACACGCGCGCGATGCTCGCTCGGGTCGGGTCGACCCCCACAGGAACTCGTTCGGTCCGGGTCGCGGCGTCGGGCATGTTGAACCTCGCAAGTTCTGTGTCGAAAGTCTCGTACTCTACGTAGAGTAGGACTACGCACGCATGCGGTAAACCGGGTCACCTCTTTGCGCAGGACGGCCCAACGTGTACTTTCGGTAGTCGGGCTAGGACCCCCTGGTGACGTGAGCGCGGAAGGGCCGGGAATGAACGCGGTGAACGCGTCCGCAGCTGAACAGAACATCGGCCCGACGGCGCGCCGCATGATCCTGGGCTCGCAGCTTCGCCGGCTCCGTGAAGAGGCCGGCATCACCCGCCAGCAGGCCGGGTACAACATCCGCGGGTCAGAGTCGAAGATCAGCCGGCTGGAGCTGGGCCGGGTCGGGTTCAAGGAACGCGACGTCACCGACCTGCTGACGATGTACGGCGTCGACGACCCGAACGAGCGACGCGCGTTCCTCGACATGGTCAAGCAGTCGAACGAGCCGGGCTGGTGGCGGCGCTTCGGCGACACCATGCCGAACTGGTTCACCGACCTCGTCGGCCTCGAAGAAGCCGCGGCGCGAATCCAGATCTGGGAGCCGCTCTACGTGTCGGGCCTGCTCCAGATCGAGCCGTACGCGCGGGCGATCTTCAGCCACGGCCGGTCGGAAATGGCCGACGAGCGGGTCGACCAGCTGGTCGCGCTCCGGATGCGGCGGCAGAAGATGTTCAGCAGGCCGGACGCGCCGCGCGTCTGGATGGTGCTCGACGAATCGGTGCTCTACCGCCCGATCGGCGGGATGAAGGTCCTCAAGCAGCAGATCGAATACCTGCTCGAGATGAGCGCGCTGCCGCACGTGTCGATCCAGGTCCTGCCGTACACGCGTAGCGGCCTCTCCGCGGAGCACGCGTTTTCGCTGCTCCGGTTCGGCGAGCCGGAACTGCCGAACATCGCCTACGTCGAATACATGACCGGCGCGCACTACATCGAGAAGCGCGAAGAGATCGAGAAATACAGCCGCGCGCTGGACATGCTGGCGGTCGACGCGGAGACGCCCGAGCGGAGCCGGTCGATGCTCGGCAAGCGCCGCCAGGAGATCTAGCCACCCCTCGCCTCGCTCCGCAGGCCGGGTTTGCTCAGGTGAGCGGTCACAAACAGTAGCCATTGCGCCGTTCGTGCACCCTCCTGTCACCCGATAGGTTAACGGCAGCTTGGCAATTCTTACCGTCGGCGAACTTTGCAAGAAATTCTGCACGTGCATTTAACTTTGCAGTCACACGTGCTAGCCTCGAATACGCGGGCAGATGCACATGCATATGCATCGCCCTGGAGCTTTCCGCATCGAGAGGTGGGCACATGGCTGAGCGATTCGAGAACGGCATCCCGGCCGATCGGCTGTCCGGTGCCGAATGGCGCAAGGCGAGCTACAGCGGTGCATACGGCAACTGCGTCGAGGTCGCGCCGCTGGTCAACGGGGAGATCGCGATGCGCAACTCGCGGTTCCCGACCGGCCCCGCGCTGGTGTACACGCGCGCGGAAATGGCGGCGTTCCTGGCGGGCGCGAAGGACGGTGAATTCGACGATGTCCTCGGCTGAGGCCGTCGCCCCCGTCTTCGACATCGAAACCGGACTGCAAGAGCTGGTGGCCCGCGGCTACCAGTTCGTCCACCCCGCCGACGAACGCGGTGAAGTCCTCGCCGTCGTCGGCGTGCGGGTGCACGACGACGTGGTGGACGTGGTCCGGCTCAACGCCGAGGACGACGTCGTGGCGACCAGGATGCCCGGCTCCGAAGAGAACATCTTCGAGCCGGAGCGGTGGCTGTGGCGCCGCCGCGGAGAAGGCGCGCAGGTGCTGACGGAGATCCTTTCGCTGCCGGATGCGTGTTAGCGATCCGGCCAAAAGCAGGCCGCCCCTCGCGCGGCACGTAACCGTTGCCGCGAAGTCATTCGGCCGTGACTGTGGTCGGATCGTCAACTATCGGCGCAGTAGCGGTACAGGCTTGCGGGCCCCGTCCGAAGTGGTCAGAACCACGCCGGGCGGGGCCTGACGCGTGTTCGAACCGTCTACACTGAAACCGGCCTGACCACGTCTTCCCAGGAGCTCCTCGGTGGTTTCCGACCCGCAAGTCGTGTCCGACCAGCCCGACCCGGAACCCCGTGAGGAGTGTGGCGTCTTCGGCGTCTGGGCTCCCGGGGAAGAAGTCGCGAAGCTGACCTACTACGGCCTCTACGCCTTGCAGCACCGGGGCCAGGAGGCCGCCGGCATCTCGGTCTCCGACGGCTCGCAGATCGTGGTCTTCAAGGACCTCGGCCTGGTCAGCCAGGTGTTCGACGAGCAGATCCTGCAGTCGCTGCAGGGGCACATCGCCGTCGGGCACTGCCGGTACTCGACCACCGGCGCCACCATCTGGGAGAACGCCCAGCCGATCTTCCGCACCACCGCGACCGGCAGCGGCCTCTCCTTCGCGCACAACGGCAACCTCGTCAACACGGCCGAGCTGCGCGAACGCACCCTCGAAGCGGGGCTCAAGCCGCACGCGGGCCTGACCGGCTCCTCCAGCGACTCCGACCTGATCTGCGGCCTGCTCGCCGCGAACGCCGCCGACAAGGGCATCGAGGCGGCGGCCATGGAGCTGCTGCCCACCCTCAAGGGCGCCTTCTGCCTGGTGTTCGCCGACGAGAACACCCTCTACGCGGCCCGCGACCCGCACGGCGTGCACCCGCTGGTGCTCGGCCGGCTCGAGCGCGGCTGGGTCGTCTCGAGCGAGACGGCGGGCCTCGACATCGTCGGCGCGTCCTTCGTCCGCGAGGTCGAGCCTGGTGAACTGATCGCCATCGACGCCTCGGGCCTGCGCTCGTCCCGGTTCGCGAACCCGGACCCCAAGGGCTGCGTCTTCGAGTACGTCTACCTCGCCCGCCCCGACACCACGATCGCCGGCCGCGGCGTGCACGCCACCCGCGTCGAGATCGGCCGCCGCCTCGCCTCCGAGCAGCCGGTCGAGGCCGACCTGGTGATGCCGGTGCCGGAGTCGGGCACCCCCGCCGCGATCGGCTACGCGCAGGGCTCCGGCATCCCCTACGGCACCGGCCTGGTGAAGAACGCCTACGTCGGGCGCACCTTCATCCAGCCGTCGCAGACCATCCGGCAGCTGGGCATCCGGCTCAAGCTGAACCCGCTGCGCGACGTCATCCGCGGCAAGCGCCTGGTCGTGGTGGACGACTCGATCGTCCGCGGCAACACCCAGCGCGCGCTCGTCCGGATGCTGCGCGAGGCCGGCGCGCTCGAGGTGCACGTCCGGATCGCGTCGCCGCCGGTGCGCTGGCCGTGCTTCTACGGCATCGACTTCGCCTCGCGGGCCGAGCTGGTCGCGAACGGCGTCGACCTCGACGGCATCCGGCGCTCGATCGGAGCCGACTCGCTGGGCTACATTTCCCTGGACGGCCTGGTCGCGGCGACGGAACAGCCGAAGTCGCGGCTGTGCACGGCGTGCTTCTCGGGCGAGTACCCGATTCCGCTGCCGGAGGACGCGCTGATCGGGAAGCACCTGCTCGAAAGCCTCGACGCGGTCAATGGCGCGGCGACCCCCGTCAGTCCCGCCGGGTACGGTGCCGAAGACGCCGTCCGGCGTCCCTAGCAGTTCCTTCCAGTAGGGAGTCCTTCCACCGTGAGCGAGTCCACGAGCGCCACGTACGCCGCCGCCGGCGTCAGCATCGACGCCGGCGACCAAGCCGTCGAGCTGCTCAAGCCGCACGCCGAGCGGGCGACGCGGCCCGAGGTCATGGGTGGCGTCGGCGGTTTCGCCGGGCTCTTCTCCCTGAAGCTCGACAAGTGGAAGGAGCCGGTGCTCGCGTCGTCGACCGACGGCGTCGGCACGAAGATCGCGGTCGCGCAGGCGCTCGACAAGCACGACACCGTCGGCATCGACCTGGTCGCGATGGTGGTCGACGACCTGGTCGTGACCGGGGCCGAGCCGCTGTTCCTGCAGGACTACATCGCCGTCGGCAAGGTGCACCCGGAGAAGATCGCCTCGCTGGTCGGCGGCATCGCCGAAGGCTGCGTCCGGGCCGGCTGCGCGCTGCTCGGCGGCGAGACCGCCGAGCACCCGGGCATGATGGGCGAGCACGACTACGACATGTCGGCCACCGGCGTCGGCGTGGTCGAAGCGTCGCAGCTGCTCTCGCCGGAAAAGGTCCGGCCGGGTGACGTCGTGCTGGCCCTCGGCTCGTCGGGCCTGCACTCGAACGGCTACTCGCTGGCCCGGCACGTGCTGCTGGACATCGCCCGGATGCCGCTCGGCGGGTACGTCGAGGAGTTCAGCCGCACCCTCGGCGAGGAGATGCTGGAGCCGACGCGGATCTACGCGAAGGACTGCCTCGCCCTCGCCGCGGAGACCGAGGTCCGGACGTTCGCGCACATCACCGGCGGCGGCCTGGAGGCCAACCTCGCCCGGGTCATGCCGCGCGGCCTGGTCGCCCGGCTCGACCGCGGCACCTGGACGCCGGCGCCGGTGTTCGCGCTGATCGGCCAGCGCGGCAAGGTCGAGCGCGCCGAGCTGGAGAAGACGTTCAACATGGGGGTCGGCATGGTCGCGATCGTCGGCGCCGAAGACGTCGACCGGGCGCTGGCCATGCTGACCGCGCGGCACGTCCCGGCGTGGGTGCTGGGTGACGTCCAGCCCGCCGAAGACGTCGACGGCCCGCGCGCGGTGCTCTCGGGTGACCACCCCCGCTTCTGACAGAAGTCCCTTGCTCGCGGCTGTCACACTTGAGGGGTGGCAGCCGAAGACGTGGTGATCGGCTCCCGGTTCACGATCCCGGGAGCCGAGTTGAGCGAGCGCTTTTCGCGCTCGTCCGGCCCGGGCGGGCAGGGCGTGAACACCACGGACTCGCGGGTCGAGCTGTCCTTCGACGTCGCCGCGTCGCCGTCGATCCCCGAGCACCTGCGTGACCGGGTGCTGACCGGGCTCGGCTCGCGGCTGGTCGACGGCGTCCTGACGATCGCCGCCAGCGAACACCGGTCGCAGCTGCAAAACCGCGAGGCCGCGCGGGGGCGCCTGGCGAACCTGCTGCTGGACGCGTCGGCGCCGCCGCCCGCCAAGCGGCGCCCCACGAAGCCGTCGCGCGGTTCGAAAGAGCGCCGCCTGGCGTCGAAGAAGCGCCGGAGCGACGTGAAGAAAGGCCGCTCCGGCCGCTTCGAGGACTAACTCAATGACAGGTGCACGCACTCCCCGGCCGGCCGGAAGCCGACGCGGGCGTAGACGTTTCCGATCCCGAGGTCACCGGGGGTCAGGAACGCCGTGTGTGCGCCGGCCTCGTGGACCTCGCGGGTGAGGTGCGAGGTCAGCGCCGCGGCGATTCCGCGGCCGCGGAACGGTTCGAGCACGGCGATCCCGGCGATCTCGGTGGTGCCGTCGACGATTTCGAGCGCGAGCCCGCCGCCGAGGACCGTCTTCGTCGCGAGATCCTCCGCCAGGAGGTGCCGCACGCCGGCTTGCCGGCCGGCTTTCAGCTGTTCGACCTCTTCGTCGCCGATTTCCGCGGGCTCGCCGAACGCCGTGTTCTGCGCCGAGCGCATGCGCCGGAAGTCCTCGGCGGACTCCGGCTCGCGCAGCCGGATCCCGGCCGGAGCCGGCTTGTCGACCCGCGCGGCCGGCGCGCACGTCATCAGCGGCACCCGCCGTTCGAGCTCGTAGCCCGCCTCGACCAGCAGTTTCTCCAGGTCGGGTGCGACGTCGGTGAAGTACTCCAGCCGCGGGAGCAGGTCCCGCCGCCGGTAGGCCGCGGTCAAAGCGCCGATCTCGGCCGCCGTCGGCTTCGCGCCGTCGTCCGGGATCGCGTAGTTGAGCATCGGGTGGGGCGTGCCCGGCGAGTAGGTCGCGAGGAACGGGCCGACCTGCTCGGTCTCGCGCCCGCGCGGCGCCGTCGTGCGGACATAGGTCTGGATGGCGGACATTGCTGGGTGAGAGCCTTTCGAGAGCACGTCAAGGAACCGCAGCCCTCGGAACGGGCGTGCGGGGCGGGGCGCTGGGCGTCGGGCCTAGCGAGGGCCGACGCCGGAGACGGCGCCAGGCATAGGCAGTCATTCCTTGAAGTCGAAACGGGCTCTTCGCAGCCATGATCGCACGGCCGGCAACCGGATTTACTGGCGTTCCGGGTGCGCGATGGCCGCGTAGCGCGTGTCCCAGACCGATCTCGGCACCCGCAGCCGGAGCGTCGGAGCTTCGCAGATCGTGCGGCGCGGCAGCGGGATCGCCACCGGCACCGGCACCGGCACCGGCACCGGCGGCACCGCGTCGAGCGTGCGCCAGCCCCGGCGGCTGAGGGCCGCGCCGAGCGTCGCGCCCGCCGTGTTGAGCAGGACGTCGTCCGCCGACGTCACGCGGCCGGTGTGGATCAGATATTGCGTACCTTCCACCAGCACGGACGCGACCAGCGCCGCCAGGGCGATCCGCAGCAGCGCGCGCAGGCGGTGGATCCGCAGCGGGAGCAGCGCGCCGAGCGGGCCGAGCAGCAGGACGTTGCCGATCACCTGCCAGAGTGATCCGTCGCTGCTGAGCGCCGCGGTGACGTCGGCACCCGGCACGAGGTCCAGCGTGCTCTCGGCCGAACCGTCGACGGGCATCGTGACCAGGCAAAACACCAGGAAAATGACGAGTAAGACAGCGCAATCGACGGCGGCCGTCGCCCTCGCGCGGCGCGCGCCCATTCTCCGGCGGCGCCTCGCCGCGAGCAGTGGCCAGCCGAGCAGCGCGTACGGCAGCGCGATGGCCGCAATCGGAACCATCCCCCAGAAGGTGCGCAGCAGAGCTCCCATGCGCCTCCCTTCTCGAACCCCTCAAGATCTTCGGTGCGCAGTACTTCGACCCCTTGCAAGATCACCTTCGCATCGCAAGATCGACTCGGCATTCCGAGCGGACCGCACTATTCGGTGATCTTTCCGGTGGCGCCGTTTGTTCTTCCGTGGTTCGGTCAGGAGACACACTGTCCACAGTGGAGCCTGTGGACAACCCTGTGGATGAATTCGCCGGGAAAGTGTGAAAGCGTTGCGCGGCAACGAAAAGGTGTGAGGTGTGCCTGTGTACTACTTCGCGGCGAGTGCGCGCGCCTGCTCGAGCAAACGCTGAAGGTGCAGACCTCGCCGGACGTCGCACGGGTGCGTCGTCGTGCCGCTCGCGATCATCGCCGCGAAATCGTCCAGCAGTGCGGTGTAGGACTCCTGCGCGGAGCCCGGTTTGCGCCCGAGCGTCCGGTAACCGTGCTCTCCCCAGACCGCGACTTCGACGACGGTCGGCTGCACCGGCAGCCGCAGCGAGAGCGTGGCCGTGCTGACCACGCCGCCGTCGTGCGCCAGCATCAGGTGCCAGAGGTCGCCGGGGCTCTGCCGGGCCGCCACCACCTCGGTGATCGGACCGAGTGCGGCGTCGAGCAGGTCGAGGGCGTGCGGGCCGATGTCGGACAGCGCGCCGCCGTCCTCCTGCCGCCACTCCGAGGCGGCGTACTGGCCGCCGAGCAGCGAGCCGGACAGCCAGCGCGCACCGCCGCCCGCCCAGCCGCCCGCCTGGGCGAGATCGGCGAGCCACTCCTGGGTCTGCGCCGAATAACGCAAGGTCAGCATCACGAGCGCGGCCACGTCGGCGGCCGCGACCGCGTCGGCCAGCCGTCGCGCGCCGTCGAGGTCGGCGGCGATCGGCTTCTCCAGGATCAGGTGCTTCCCGGCCTCGGCCGCGCGCACGCCCAGCTCGGCCTGGATCGACGGCGGAACGGCGAACGCGACCGCGTCCACCTGCTCGAACAGTTCCTCGACGCTGCCGGCGGCGACCGCGCAGTGCGTCTCCGCAAGCGTTTGCGCCGCCTCCGGCCGCCGGGCCCAGACCGCGGTCAGCGCGGTGCCGGGGTGATCCGCCAGTCCGGGCGCGTGGATCGTCGTCGCCCACGGGCCGGCGCCGATCAGGCCGACGCGCAGCTGTCCGTCCGCGATGAGCTGTCCCACGGCCCGCAGTCTAGGTGTGTCCCGCGTCGCTCCGGAACCGCACCTGCGCCGGGCACCGGCCTGGTTAAAGTGCCTGCATGATCGCCTCCCGCTTCGCCGTCGTTTGCGCTCTCCTGTTCGGCGCCGCCTTCGTGGGCACCGCCCCCGCTTCGGCGACGGGCACCGACGGGGCCTGCGCGGAGGGTGGCGGCGTGACGGTGGTCGTCGATTTCGGTGATCTGGGCCCGCAGTCGCTGGTCCGCTGCGCCGCCGGGACGCCCGCGAACGGCATCGCCGCCCTGCAGGAGGCCGGGATCGAGGTGGCCGGTTCGCAGAAGTACGGCCTCGCCGTGGCCTGCCGGCTCAACGGCCAGCCAGGCCCCGGGGTCGAGTCCTGCGCGGGGATGCCGTCGGCGACGGCGTACTGGAGCTACTGGCACGCCTCCGCCGGGGGCAGCTGGACGTCGAGCCAGGAAGGCGCCCAGACGGCCAAGCCGGCGCCCGGCGGGTTCGAAGGGTGGGCGTTCGCGCGCACGAAGTCGGCGAACGACCTGCCGGCGCCGCCGCGCGTGCCGCCGGTCCGGCAGGCCGGGACGGCTGTCCCGGACGTCTCGAAGGCCGGCGAAACCGACTTCCCGTGGGGCTTCGTGATCGGCGTCGCGGTGCTCCTGGTGCTCGGGGCCGCCGGGGTCTACCTCTCGTCGCGCCGACGTCGCCGGCGTGAACAGTAGGGCGCTGCACCCCGGCGCCTGGTGGGCTTGGGCGCTCGCGCTGGCCGTCGCCGCGAGCCGGACGACGAACCCGCTGCTGCTCGGCCTGATCATCGCCGTCGCCGGGTTCGTCGTCGTGAACCGGCGGAGTGACGCGCCCTGGGCGCTGGCGTTCCGGCTGTACGTCTACGTCGGCGCGGTGATCGTCGCCTCGCGGGTGCTGTTCCGGATCCTGATCGGCGGCGAAGACGGCGGCCACGTGCTGTTCACGCTGCCGCGGATCCCGCTCGCCGCCGGGTTGTCCCTGTTCGGGTCCGTGTCGGCGGAGGCGCTGCTCGGCGGCTTCTACGACGGCCTGCGGCTCGCGACGATGGTCGTCTGCGTCGGCGCGGCGAACGCCCTGGCGAACCCGAAACGCCTGCTCAAGGCGGTCCCGGGGGCGCTGTACGAGGTGGGCACGGCGGTGACGGTGGCGTTGACGGTCGCCCCGCAGCTCGTCGAGAGCGTGCAGCGGGTGCGGCGGGCCCGCCGGCTGCGGGCGGGCCGGACTCGCGGGCTGCGGGCGGTCAAGGGCATCGTGGTGCCGGTGCTGGAGGACGCGATGGACCGGTCCCTGCGGCTGGCGGCCGCGATGGACTCCCGGGGCTACGGCCGCCGGGCCTACCTGAGCGGCGGCCTGCGGGCGCTGATCGCTTCCTGCGTCCTGGCCGGGCTGGCCGGCGTGTGCGTCGGCGTCTACGGCGTGCTCGACGGGACGTCGTCCTGGCTCGGGGTGCCGATGCTGGCGGCCGGGCTGGTCGTGGCCGTCGCCGGCTTCGTCCTCGGCGGCCGGCGGGTGCGGCGGACGGCGTACCGGCCGGACCCGTGGCGGTGGCCGGAGACGCTGGTCGTCGCGGCCGGCGCCGGGGCGTGCGCGCTGCTGTTCGCGACCGCCCGGATCGACGCGGGCCGGCTGTTCCCGTCGCTGAGCCCGCTGCGCTGGCCGGAGGTTTCCTGGGTGCACGTGGTGTCCGTGCTGGTCGCGGTGCTGCCGGCGTTCGTTTCGCCCCCGGTTCCGGAGGTCGGCCGATGATCGAGCTTTCGCGGGTCACGGTGACCTACCCGGACGCCTCGCGACCGGTGCTGTCGGACGTGTCGCTGCTGGTCGAAGAGGGCGAGTTGTGCCTGGTCGCGGGGCCGACGGGGGCGGGAAAGTCGACGTTCCTCGGCCTGCTCAACGGGCTCGTCCCGCACTTCACCGGCGGCCGGCTTTCCGGCCGGGTCGTCGTCTCCGGCCGGGACACGGCCCGGTACCCGCCCCGGGAGCTGGCTTCGGTCGTCGGCGTCGTCGGGCAGGACCCGCTGGCGGGGTTCGTGACGGACACCGTCGAGGAGGAACTCGCGTATGCGATGGAGCAGCTGGCGGTACCGCCGGACGTCATGCGCAAGCGCGTCGAGGAAACCCTGGACCTGCTGGGCATCGCGGAGCTGCGCAACCGTCCACTTCGGACCCTCTCGGGCGGCCAGCAGCAGCGCGTGGCGATCGGTTCGGTGCTGACGGCCCACCCGGCCGTCGTGGTGCTGGACGAGCCGACGTCGGCGCTGGACCCGACGGCGGCCGAGGACGTCCTCGCGGCGATCACCCGGCTCGTGCACGACCTGGGGACGACGGTGATCGTCGCGGAGCACCGGATGGAGCGGGTGGCCCAGTACGCGGACCGGCTGCTGTACCTGCCGGGCGACGGCTCGGTGCGCTCCGGACCGCCGGCCGAAATCTTGGCGACGTCGTCGATCGCCCCGCCGATCGCCGAACTGGGGCGGCTCGCGGGCTGGTCGCCGCTGCCGCTGTCGGTGCGGGACGCGCGGCGGGTCGCGGGGCCGCTGCGCGCTCGCCTTGAGCCGAGTCTTCAGCCGAGTCGTCGAAAACTGTCGGTGGTGGGTCGTAGCCTGTCGGTGACCGGTTCGGCACTGGATGTGCGAGGGGTGGTGGTCCGATACGGAGATGTCCTGGCGGTGCGCGGGGTGGACCTGCGCGTCGGACCGGGCGAGGTGGTCGCGCTGATGGGACGCAACGGCTCCGGCAAGTCGTCGCTTCTCTGGGCGGTGCAGGGCAGCGGCCCGAGGTCGGCGGGGAAGGTCGACGTCGGTGGAGCGGACCCGGCAGCGCTCAAGCCACGAGTGGCCCGTCAGCGCGTGGGCCTGGTCCCGCAGACCCCGGCCGACCTGCTGTACCTCGATTCGGTGGACGCCGAGTGCGCACAGGCGGACACCGAGTCGGAGGTCCCGGCGGGAACGGCCCGGGCCCTGCTGGACAGGCTCGCCCCGGGAATCGCCGGTGAAGCGCACCCCGGCGACCTTTCGGAAGGGCAGCGACTGGCGTTGGTGCTGGCGATCCAGCTGGCGTCGGCCCCACCGCTGGTCCTGCTCGACGAGCCCACCCGCGGGCTGGACTACCACGCGAAACGGCGCTTCGCGTCGGCCCTGCGAGAGCTGGCCTCGCAGGGCCACGCGCTAGTGCTGGCCACCCACGACGTCGAGTTCGTGGCGACGGCCGCCGACCGCGTGGTGGTGATGGCCGAGGGCGAGGTGGTAGCGGACGGCCCGACGAAGGAGGTGATCGTCGCCTCGCCGGCGTTCGCCCCGCAGGTGGCGAAGATCCTGGCCCCGCAGCAGTGGCTGACGGTGGACGAGGTAGCGGAAGCGCTGGCATGAGCACGCGCAGGAGGGGGTGGGTGGGGCGGGGGGCGGGGGCGGGGAGCCGAAGCCGACGAGCGCACTCGGCCGCCCGCAGGCATGCGGCCGCCCGCAGTTGCGACAGCTTCGCCGCTGGTCTGCGATGTGTGGTTGGCGGGTGTCCGCAGGCGTGCGGCTGCTTGGCCGCTGGCCTGCGGTGGGTGGCTGGTGGCTGTCCGCGGGCGTGCGATCGCTTTGCCGCCGGCCCGCGGTGCGTGGGTGGTGTCTGCTCGCAGGCGCCCGACCGCTTCGCCGCTGGTCTGCGGGTTGGCGATGCCTCGTCGATGGGCATGCTCGCCTGTGCTGGCTTCCGCGGTCACCCACAGGTGTGCGACCGCTTCGCTCCCGGCCCGCGGTGCGTGGTCGGTGGCTGCCCCCAGGTCTGCGATCGCTTCACCGCCGGCCCGCGGGTCGCAGCGGGCGGCGCCTCGTCGGGGCGCAACCGTGCCGGCTTTCGCGGCCTCCCGCAGGCGCGCGAACGGGCGGGCAGTGATCTGCGTGCTGCGGCCTGCCTCAGAGCAGCAGCGGCGGTGACACCGGCATGACCGACTTCCTCGGCCCACCGCCCCGCGCTGTCCGCCTGACTCCGCGGCCCGCCCTGGTGCTCACCGTCGCGAGCGTCCTCGGGCTGGCCATGTTCTGCTGGCCCCTGCTCGCCCACCCGCAGCCGACCGCGGCCGCGCACACCGCGGATGCGCCCTTCGTCTTCATGGCGACCCTGCCGGTGCTCATCCTGGTCGTGCTCGCCGAGCTGTCCCGCGGGGGGATCGATGCCAAGGCGCTCGCTCTCCTCGGCGTGCTCTCGGCCGTCAACGCCGGGCTCCGGCCGCTCGGCGCGGGCACCGGCGGCATCGAGCTGGTCTTCTTCCTGCTCGTGCTCGCCGGCCGCGTCTTCGGGCCGGGCTTCGGGTTCGTGCTCGGCTCGACGTCGCTGTTCACGAGTGCGCTGCTCACCGCCGGGGTCGGGCCGTGGCTGCCGTTTCAGATGCTCGCGTCGTCGCTGGTCGGGCTCGGGGCCGGGCTGCTGCCGCGGAAAGCGCGCGGGAAAGCCGAGATCGCCCTGCTCGTCGGCTACGGCGTCTTCGCGGCCTACTTCTTCGGGCTGCTGATGAGCCTGTGGTCGTGGCCGTTCCTCGCCGGTGACTCCGCGCAGCTCGGCTTCGTGCCCGGTGCGCCCCTGGCGGAAAACCTGCACCGGTTCGCCGTCTACACCGTCCTGACCTCAACCCTTGGCTGGGACACCGGCCGCGCGATCACCAACGCTGTCGCGATCGTCCTGCTCGGGCCGGCCGTCCTGGGCGTACTGCGACGCGCCTCGAGGCGGGCCGCCTTCGAGGCGCCCGTGACCTTCGGTCAGCCGTAGGAATAGAAGCCGCGGCCGGTCTTCTTGCCGAGAAGGCCCGCGTCCACCATGCGCAGCAGCAGCGGGGGCGACGAGTACAGCGGCTCCTTGAACTCCGCGTACATCGAGTCCGCGATGGCCTTGATCGTGTCCAGCCCGATCAGGTCGGACAACCGCAGCGGGCCCATGGGGTGGGCCGTGCCCAGCTCCATGCCGCGGTCGATGTCCTCGGCCGACGCGAAGCCCGACTCGATCATCCGGATCGCCGAGAGCAGGTACGGCACCAGCAGCGAGTTCACGATGAACCCGGCGCGGTCCTGCGAGCGGATCACGGTCTTGCCCAGCGCCGTCGTCGCGTGCTCCTCCGCGCGGCGGGCGGTCTCCTCGCTGGTCAGCAGCGAGGGCACCAGCTCCACCAGCGGCAGCACCGGCACCGGGTTGAAGAAGTGGATGCCGACCACCTGCTGCGGCCGGCTCGTCGCCATGCCCAGCTTCATGATCGGGATCGACGACGTGTTGGACGCGAACAGCGCGTCCTCGGCCTCGACGATCTTGTCCAGCTGGCGGAAGACGTCGACCTTCGCCTGCTCCTGCTCGAGGATCGCCTCGATGATCAGGTCGCGGTCGGCGAACTCGGCGATGTCCGTGGTGAACCGGAGCCTGGCGAGCGCCGCGTCGGCGTCCTCGGTGGTCAGCTTGCCGCTCTTGACGCCGCGTTGCAGCGACTTCTCGATGCGTGCCCGGCCGGCGTCGAGCGCCGGCTGGTTCACCTCGGTGATGACGACGTCCAACCCGGACCGCGCGTGCACCTCGGCGATGCCGGACCCCATGAGGCCCGCCCCGACGACTCCAACCCGACTTACCACCGGTTCACTCCTTCATCGCTTCGCAGCCCGCGCGCCTCGTCCGGACAACACTCGTCCGGACGACACTGTGGACGCGATTTTGGGCAGCACGCGACGCGCGAGGGCGGTCGCCGGATGTGTCCCGGCTACGCCCTCGCGCGGTTACGCGTGCTCAACGACGGTAATCGTCATACCCGTCGTCGTACGGGTCTTGATCATCGCTGTCGGACTCCTCGTGGTGGACACTGGAGGAGTTACTCGACAGCTCGCGCTGCAAAGCATCGAAGTCGGTCTCGTGCGAGCTGTACTTGAGCTCACGCGCCACCTTCGTCTGCTTGGCCTTAGCTCGGCCGCGCCCCATGGCTCGACCCCCTCGCACAGGGGCGGGGCGGCCGGGGGAATCGGCGGCCCCGCATCGTCTCGACAATTATTTCCTGCTCACACCGTACCGTGTCCGGGGGGTTGGATGCGACGTGGCACGGTGTGCCGGTCGCGACAGTGTTCGGCGGACGCCGGTTACCGGCCGGTCGGTGGCGATCGACGCAGGTAGACGTGCCACGATCTACCCGTGCTTCGTCCCTTCGTGGCTTACCTGCGGGTGTACGAACCCCTGCTCGCCCTGGGCGATCCGCCGGACGAGCGGCTGCGTGCGGCCGTCGCCGCGGCCAAGCTGGGGCGGACGGACGCGGGCGCGCGCGAGCAGGCCATGTGGCTCAGGTCACAGGTGGCCGCGCCGCGGCGGCTGCTGCCCGCCGAGCTCGCCGACGGCCGTCCGGCGCCGAGCCTGCTGACCGACGTCCTGGTGCTCGATCCCGGCGAAGTGCCGGGTGGCAAGGCCGAACTCGGCCCGCTCGTCTGCCCGCTGGAGCTGCGGGCCCGCTCGGCGGCCGCGCTGGTCACCTTCCTCGGCGACGCGCACCCGGCGCTGAAGAACGTCGTCCTCGAGGAGGGCGGCTTCACCCAGGAGACGATCCGGGCCCGGACGAAGTCGGCGATGGTGGACCTGAGCACGTCGGCGGCGCACACGTTGTCGACGACCTGGACCGTCCCGCTGCCGTGGTTCGTGCTGGTCGAGCCGGAGGAGCGGCGCCTGGTGCTCGGCGACGGCCGGACCGACCCCCGGCGCGAGCTGTCCTGGCGGGCGACCCTCGCCGACGCGCAGCACCGCGCCCGCGAGGCCGGCGAGCTGCTGGAGCAGACCTTCGGCGACTCCGGACCGGGCCGCGTGCTGTTCGAGACGCGTCGCTGGCTGGACAACTTCCACGCGGACTCGGTGGTCGAGCTCGACTACGGCGGCCTGGTGCAGCTGTTCACGGACCCGGTCCTGGAGGCCGACAACACGGCCGACGAGGTCCACGACATCCTGGACGCCCTGCGTTCGGGCAACGTCGAAGAGCTGGCCGAACTGTTCTCGGACCTGCGGGAGTTCTGGGGCGACGTGGCCGCCCGCGAACGCGCCAACTAACCCGCGAACGCGCCGGCCAGTGGACAACCCGACGGCCCGGCGGCTTTCCGCCCCGGAACTGTCGGTGCCTCCCGGTAGCGTGGAAAACGGGGGCTGCTCAGCCAAGGCCGAAGGCCACCGGCGTCCGTCAGCGCAGCTCGGGCACCCGGATCTCGCCCACCGCACGCCCGCCGCCGGAGACGATCGGCCGGGCCAGCTCCTCGAGTCCGGAGACGTCCGCCCCGAGGTACCGCAGCGCCTCCACCGCCAGTGGCGCGCAAGCCCGCTTCGCGCCGTCGTCCAGCTTCATCGCCACCGCGAACCCGTCCGGCAGCGCGAACGCCTGGACCCCTTCCGCGCCGGCCTTCGCGACCAGACCCTCCACACCGGACATCAGCGCCGTGTCCTCGCGGCCCGTCCCCGCCACCAGCCACGGATGCGCCCGCATCGCCGAAGCGACCGCCGCCGAAGGCCCTTCGGAAGCACCGGCGATCCGGCCGAATGCGCGAGCCAGCCCCGTCAGGGAGAACGCGAACAGCGGCGCACCACAGCCGTCGACACCCGTGTGGGCGATCGGCTCGCCGGTCAGCTCCGCGACACAAGCCGCGATCGCCTGCTGAAGGGGATGGTCCGGCGCGGCGTACCCGGCCGTCGGCCAGCCGGCGCGGACGCACGTCGTCAGCATCGCCGTGTGCTTGCCCGAGCAGTTCATCATCACCCGGCGCGGCTCGGCCGCGTCGCGCATGCTCGGCACGTGGAGGGGGAAGTCCGGCGGGCACGCCAGGTCGTCTTCGCGCAGGCCGGCCGCCTCCAGCAGCTCCAGCACCCGCTTCACGTGCCCGGGCTCGCCCGAGTGGGACGCGCACGCCAGCGCCAGGGCCTCGCCCGTGAAGTCCAGGCCCGCGCGCAGCATGCCGGCCGCCTGCAGCGGCTTGTTCGACGACCGCGGGTACACCGGCGAGACCACGTCTCCCAGGGCCAGCCGAACCGATCCTTCCGGGCCCGTGATCACGAGGGCGCCTCTGTGGACGCTTTCGACGAAGCCGGAGCGGACGACTTCGGCGAGCACGGGGTCGGTCACTCGCCGCGGCCACCCTCGTTCTCCAGCAGCTCGTCCACTGTGGCCGATCCCTGCTGGTAGCGCTGGGCGATCTCCGCGTTCAGCGTGTCCATCACGCCTTGGACCTCGCGGCGGAACGACGACACCGACAGCTCTTCGCGCGCGTACGTGTCCAAAGCGGAGGCGAGCTTCTCGTCCGAGAGGGACCCGACGTCGGTCAAGTCCGTGTCGCCGATCAGGGCCTCCGCGTGCCGGCGGTGCTCACCGGCGCGGGACGGCTCCAGCTGCTGGTGCCGCCCCGAACCCGCCGCCGGGCCCAGTGCGTTGTCGGCGAGGATCGTCGCCAGCTGGTCGACGATGCTCGCTTCACCGCCGGAACTGCGCCGCGCCTGCTCCGCGCGGACGATGTCGATCCGGGCGTGCAGGAGACGGCGCAGGTAGGACAGGTCGGTCTCTTCTTGTGCGGCTTCGTCGCGCCGCTCGCGCAGCACCTTCAGCGGCAGTTCACCCAGGCCGCTGAGGTACCCCGGGCCGAGCACGCGGTCGATCCGCCGCCTGCCGCCGGGCCGCACTTCGATCACAGCGCAGTTTATCCCGGTTGAGCGTGATCTCGCTGTCAGGGGCTTTTGTTCAGCCACGGAGTTGGGCCGCGGCGGCGCGGCCCGGCGCCGGCTGCTCCGAGGGCACGGAGTCGGGGTCGATCGCCGCCTGGACGAGGTGGTCCTCCGACCCCGCCAGCAGCTCCGCGCCCACCGGCGTCGACCGCTTGACCAGGGCCAACGCGATCGGGCCGAGCTCGTGGTGCTGGATCACCGTGCCGATCCGGCCGACCGTGCGGCCGTCCAGCAGCACCGGGTCGCCGGTTTCCGGGGTGACCTCGGGCGAACCGTCGAGGTGCAGCAGGAGCAGGTTCCGCGGCGGCCGTCCCACGTTGTGGACTTTCGACACCGTTTCCTGGCCGCGGTAGCAGCCCTTGGCGACGTGCGCGGCCGAGCCGACCCAGCCGACCTCGTGCGGGATCGTGCGGTCGTCGGTGTCGACGCCCAGCCGCGGCCGCAGCGACTCGACGCGCAGTGCGTCGAACACCCAGCTGCCCGCCGCCCGCGCGCCCGCGTCGGTGAGCCGTTTCCACCAGTCCACCAGCGCCTCGCGCGGCACCGCCAGGTCGACGCTCGACCGGCCGGGCCACGGCATCCGCCGCGCGAACCCGCCACCCGGCAGCGCCGCCACCGCGTACGGCTCCGGGCCGACTTCGGCGCCGGCCGCGCTCAGCACGCGCTCGGCGTCCGGGCCGAGCACGGTGAGCAGCGCGAGCTCGCCGGTCGCGTCCCGGATGTCCACCTTGGACCAGAACTTCATCGCCTCGAGGTACTCGCGCAGCGTCTGCGGGCCGCCCTTGGGCAGCGCGCTCGTCACGCTCGGGCCCGGGTCGGTGTCGAGGTAGACCGTGCCATCGAGGTGCGCCACCACCATGTGCGTCTCCACGCGGCCCTGGCTGTCGAGGACGAGCGCCTCGGTGCCGGAGCCTTCGGCGAGTCCGGTCACGTGCTGGGAGATGACCAGGTGCAGCCACGACAGCCGCTCTTCGCCGGTCACGGCGAGGAACTCGCGGTGCGACCGGTCGATCACGACCACGCTGCGCGAGGCCGTGCGCTGCTCCGCGAACGGGTCCCCCCAGTGCCAGGGCACTCCGGCCTCGGGGTGCGCAGGGTCCGAGTCGGGGGAAGGGATCGATCCGGGCACGTCCAGCAGCGGCGAGCGGTACGGCATACCGCCCAGCCTAGGTGAGTACCGTGTCCGCATGCGCGTGCTCGTCTTCCTGGACGGAACCCCGGCCGACCCCGACGTCGCCCAGATCAAGGTCGACGACCTCGGGCTGATGCGCGGCGACGGCGTCTTCGAAACGATCCTCGTCGTCGACGGCCGGCCCCGGGAGCTGCGGCCGCACCTGGAGCGGCTGGCCCGTTCGGCCGCCATGCTCGACCTGCCCGAGCCCGACCTCGGGGCCTGGGAGCGGGTCGTTTCGCTGGTGCTCGAAAGGTGGACCGGCGGGGCCGAAATGGTGCTGAAACTGGTGTACACGCGGGGATCCGACGGCGACCCGGCCGCGGCGCCGACGGGCTTCGCGCTCGGTTCGGAGGTCCCGCCGTCGATCATCAAGGCGCGCGCCGAAGGCGTCGCCGCGATCACCCTCGAACGCGGTTTCCCGCCGGATCTCGCCGAGCGCGCGCCGTGGCTGCTGCTCGGGGCGAAGCCGCTGTCGTACGCGGTGAACATGGCCGCGGTGCGGGAGGCGGGCCGCCGCGGGGCCGAGGATGTGATTTTCACCGCGGCCGACGGTTCGGTGTTCGAAGGGCCGACGTCGACCGTCGTGCTCGCGAAGGGGCGGACGCTCTACACGCCGCCGTCGAGCATCGGGATCCTGCCGGGCACCACCCAGGCCGCGGTGTTCCGCGGCGCCGAGAAGGCGGGCTGGGCGGTCAAGGTGGAGCCGCTGACCGTGCGCGACCTCGTCGAGGGCGACGGCGTCTTCATGGCCTCCAGCGTCCGCAAGCTGACCCGGGTGCACACGCTCGACGGCGAGCGGCTGCCCGACTCCGAAGCGGTGTACGCCGAGCTCGTCGCGGCCTACGAGGGCGAATACGCCTGACCCTGGGTGATCCGGACGACGGCGGGGGCGACCTCTTCGGCGCGGTAGGCGGCGATCTTGTGGTGGCCGTCGATGATCAGCTCGCGTTCGCCGCCGGCCAGCACCACCGCGACCGGGCGGTGCCCGGTGCGGATGGCCGTCCGGTAGTAGCCGACGCGGGCCTCGTCCGACGGCGGCCAGGCGTCGGTCGGCGTGAGCTCCTGGCCGGCCGGCACCCGTTCCGGGCCGCTGACCCGGTAGTCGCCGTCGACGAGCAGGTCGAGGACCGGTCCGAGCGTGGTGGCCAGCGGACGGCGCAGCTGACCGGTGGCCAGCGCGATCCGCAGCGACTGCGGCAGCTCCGCCCGTGCCCGCGCGTTCACGTCGAGGAAACCCGTGCCACCGCTGATCGTCACCTGTTCCACGTTTATGAGGACGGGCGGCGGCGCGACATGGTTCCGGCCCCTACCCGGACGGGTGCACCGGGTGATCGGGGTCTCACCCGCGCGGCGGTACGCCTTGCTCAGGACGGCCGGAACCGGATTCGGGTACCCGGCCGAGCCTGCGCGAGGGCGTTCAAGGCGGCCGTCTTGACGACGGCGGCGACCGGGTAGCCGCCGGTGGTCGGGTGGTCGGCGAGGAACACCACCGGCAGCCCGCTCGGCGGCACCTGGATCGCGCCGGTGACGACGCCCTCGCTGGGCAGTTCGCCCTCGACGGCCCGGCGCAGCGGCGTCCCGTCCAGGCGCAGGCCGACGCGGTTCGACTCGGCCGTCACCGTCCACCCCGCCGAGAGGCCGCCGGCCGGATCGTCGATCCAGTCGTCGCGCGGGCCGAGCGTCACGGGCACCACGAGCTCGGCCGGCGCCTGGACCGGCACGACGACGTCCGCGCCCGCGGGGACGCCGGGCTCGCCGAGCGGAAGGACGTCTCCGGCGCGCAATGGCGGCGGCCCGATGCCGGACAGGACGTCCCGGGACCGGCTGCCCAGCACCGGCTCCACCGCGATGCCGCCGGAGACGGCCAGGTAGCAGCGCAGGCCCGTCGAAGGCGTCCCCATCGTCAGCGTCTGGCCCGCGCGAACCCCCAGTGGCGCGTGGGAGCCGGCGGGCCGGCCGTCGACCCGGACGTCGACCGCCGGGCCGGTGACCGCGGCCGTCACCGCGGCCGTGAACCGCACGGTCAGGCCGCCGAGCAGGGCCTCGATCCCGGCGGCGTCCTGGGGGTTGCCGACGAGCCGGTTCGCCAGCCGCAGCGACGCGGTGTCGAGGGCCCCCGAAGGCGCCACCCCCAGGTGGGCGTAGCCGGGCCGGCCCCGGTCCTCGACCAGCGCGTACCGCCCGGGGTCGAGTACCTCCAGGCTCCTCACCGGACGCTCCGGAAGCGGACGCGATCCCCCGGTGCGAACAACGCGGGCGGGTCCGCGTGGGGGTCGAACAGCGTCGCCGACGTGTGCCCGAGCAGCCGCCAGCCGCCGGGCGACTCGCGCGGGTAGACGCCGGTGAACTCGCCGGCGAGCCCGACCGACCCGGCCGGCACGCGGGTCCGCGGCGACTCCAGGCGAGGCTGCCGGAGCTGCTCGGGAAGGCCGGTCAGGTAGCCGAAACCGGGGGCGAACCCGGTGAACGCGACGGTGTAGGCGGCTTCGGTGTGCATCGAGACGACGGCGTCGGGCGAAACTCCGGCGTCGGCGGCGATCAGGGCCAGGTCCTCGCCGTCGTAGCGGACGTCGAGGGTCACTTCCCGGGGCTCGTCCGCGGGCGGGTGCGCGAGGTCGGCGTCTTCGAGCAGGGCCCGCACGGCCGCCACACCGCCGACGACGAGCAGGCTGCGCGCGCCCGGCACGAGATCGGTCACCCCGGGCGGGCGCGCGGCCAGTACGGTGGCGTGGGCGGCCCGCATCCGGTCCAGCGAATCGCAGTCGAGCAGGGCGGCGTCCTCGCCACACCGCCGCCAGCGCACGGCGTCAGCCGACGACGCGGTGCAGCAGCGCCGAGGTGTGCGGCTGCATCTCCTGGCCCATCATCGCCCGCTCCTCGACGTAGCCGAGGGAGCCTTCGATCAGGCCGTACAGGCGCTGGGCCGCGGTGACGTCCTTGGCCGTGGCCGTCCGGATCACCGCGTCGGTGCCGAGCTCCCAGGACGTCTGGTTGCGCGGCTTGCCGTAGTACAGCTCGAGGATGCCGGTGTTGTGCGTGAGCAGCAGCTCGATCGTGTCGTCCTCCTGCGGCCGCCAGAACCCGGACTCACGGGCGGCGGGGCGGATGACGTTGCCGTCGTCGTCCAGCAGCCACGCGCGGGACTCGTGGATCAGGAACGGGCGGCCGTCGTGGGAGATCGTCAGCTGCTGCGCGAACTTGCGGGGGCCGTCGATGGTCGGGTAGCCGACCTCGCCCTCACCGCGCCAGACGCCGACGAGCGGGAGCAGCGCGAGACAGGCGTCGTTGAGGTTCGGCCCCTCGCGCAGGTTCGCGGTGTCGTTGGGGATGGGCAGGTCGTCCCACAGCGGGAGGTTGCGGGCGCGGGTGTTCTCCGCGCGCCTCTCCGCTGCCACGATGGCTTCGTCGCCGCTTGCGGTCATGGGTCAGCGCTGGTCCGCGTACAGCCGGTAGACGACGTACACGGCGAACCAGGTGATGGCCACGCCGGCGAGGACCAGCAAGGTCGTAAACAGAGCTTCCACGGCGAGCAGCTTAGTCCGTCCGGCCCCGCGCGGCCCTGCGCAGGGTCGACGCGGTGAGGACGGTCACCTGCCCGGAAACGCCGTGAGGGCCTTCCTGCCGCGGCAGGAAGGCCCTCACGAGGGAGGAACTCAGGCGACCGAGATGGCCAGCTGGTGCACGCCGGGACCCTCGGCGGTGACCGAGGCTTCGCCGTTGCCGGAGCGGTGCAGCGCGCGCACCGTCCAGTCGCCCGGCGCCGCGTAGAAGCGGAAGTCGCCGTCGGCCGACGAGACGACCTCGCCGGTGAAGTCGCCGCCGCCGTCCAGGAGCCGGACGAACGCGCCGCCGACCGGCCCGTTCGCGCCCGTCACCTTGCCGGCCAGCACGACCTGGCCGCGCGTGTCGTAGTCCGCGGGCGTGGCCTCCTGGACCGGTGCGCCGCAGCTGTCGTCAACCGCCATCACTTGGCTCCCAACTCGACCGGCACGCCGACGAGCGAGCCGTATTCCGTCCATGAACCGTCGTAGTTCTTGACGTCCTCGTAGCCCAGCAGCTCGTGGAGCGCGAACCACGCGATCGAGGAGCGCTCGCCGATGCGGCAGTAGGCGATGGTGCCCTTGCCCTCGTCGATGCCCTCGTCCTTGTACAGCTCCTTGATCTCTTCCTCGGTCTTGAAGGTGCCGTCCTCGTTGGCGACCTTCGCCCACGGCACGTTCAGCGCGCCGGGGATGTGCCCGGGAACCTGGGACTGCTCCTGCGGCAGGTGCGCCGGGGCGAGCAGCTTGCCGGAGAACTCGTCCGGGGAACGCACGTCGACGAAGTTCTTCGACCCGATCGACTGGACGACCTCGTCGCGGAACGCGCGCAGCGAAAGGTCCTGGTCCTGGGCCTTGTAGTCCGTCGTGTCGCGCTTGACCTCGTCGGAGTTCAGCTCGCGGCCGTCGAGCTCCCACTTCTTGCGGCCGCCGTCGAGCAGCTTGACCTTGTC
The DNA here is from genome assembly GCF_040681595.1 of Amycolatopsis sp. NPDC051716. Classification (NCBI taxonomy): domain Bacteria; kingdom Bacillati; phylum Actinomycetota; class Actinomycetes; order Pseudonocardiales; family Pseudonocardiaceae; genus Amycolatopsis; species Amycolatopsis sp. NPDC051716. The sequence goes on from NZ_JBFAZA010000002.1 coordinate 134,072, forward strand.
GTGGCCGTACAGCTTGAAGTACCAGTACGCGTACGCGGCGAACCAGTTGTTGTTGCCGCCGTAGAGGATCACGAGGTCGTCGTTGGAGATGCCCTTCTCCGAGAGGAGCTTCTCGAAGCCCTCCTTGGAGACGAAGTCGCGGCGCACCCCGTCCTGCAGGTCGTTCCGCCAGTCGAACTTCACCGCGCCCCGGATGTGGCCGGCGTCGTAGGCGGTGGTGTCCTCGTCGACCTCGGCGAACACGACGCCGGGGGTGTCCAGGTTCTCCTCGGCCCACTGGGTGGTGACCAGGACGTCTTCACGGCTCATGGACTTGGACTCTCTTTCTGGGGTTGAACTTTCAGGACGCGCGGGCGGGGCTGAAGCGTTTGATCAGCAAGTACATTTCGCAGCCCAGGCAGAAGTCGAAGGCCGCGTTGAGGAAGGCCGCGAACAGCGCGAACGCCGTCGCGACGATGCCGAGCGGGGCGATCCCCACCGCGAAGCCGACCGTGCCGACCAGGGCGAACACGAACCCGACGGCCTGGGCGAACCGCAGCGGCGCCGCGTCCTCGCGCTCGGAGGGCGGGCCGAGGCGCGGGGCCACCAGCGTCCGGTAGACGATCGAGTACGGCGCCTGCTTCAAGCCGACGAACGCACCGATCGCGAAGACGACGGTCTGGGCCGCCAGCAGCGGCCACCACTCGGTGACCAGGACGACCGCGAGCACGATCGTGGTCAGGATGGCGGCGAACCGCGGGCCTCGCGGGTCGACGGCCGGTCCGGCGGGCATGGTTCCTCCAGCTGGGCGGAGAGGGTGCGTGCGAACGGCACGCGTCAGCGGCATCAGGGCTGGTGGGGGACCGGATCGAACGGTTCAGCGCCGGTCGGGCTGAACACGACACAGGCTGCTGCGGACGCGGCAGAGGTCGACTGCGCGTCGCTGCGTCAAGAAGGTGGTCAGCCCGGTCACGGGTGCGAGGGTACCCAGAGCTCCCTCAGGGTGGGAACCACGTTCATACCTTGGGACGATTCCCGATTTCTGGGACAACGCCCTGGTCAGGGCGTCCGGGAAGTGAGATGCGGCCGCAGGGCGGCGAGCAGTTCCGGGCCCTTGGGGACGCCGCCGACGCGCAGCAGCTCCCGGCCGTCCGGGGTGAGCGCGATCGTGGTCGGCGTCCGCAGCACGGACAGCGACTGCGCGACCTCCGGCTGCTCCGTCACGTCGAGTTCGACGTGGTGCAGGCCCACCGTTTGCTCGGCCAGCGGCGCGAGCACGGCCTTCGCGTGCCGGCAGGGCGCGCAGAAGGTGGTGGAGATCTGGACCAGCGTCACGGCGGAGGCCGGGTCGAGCGCGGCGGTGACGGGGGCGGGCAGCTCGCGAGCGGCGGGCTTGGCGGCGCGCACCCGGCCGTTCCGGGCCTTGAGCAGCGCACCGACGGCCGCGGCCGTCACCAGCGTGGCCACGAGCACCCACAGCCCCGTCACCGGCCGCTCCCTACTTGCTCAGGTCCGCGAAGGACACGTTCGCCGCCTTGCCCTTGATCGTCACCGATCCGCTCTGCACCCGCACGCCGGTCGGGGTGACCGACAGCGGCAGGTCCTTCGTGCTGATCGACACGTTGAAGTTCGGCATCAGCGCCTTCTGCACCGCCGCGGGGACCACGGTGGTCTCCTGGTTGTTCCCGAACTGCAGCCGCTTGGGGAGGAAGTTGATCGTGCCCTTGGCGGCGTCCGCCTCGATCATCGCGAAGCAGAAGATTTCCAGATCCTTGCCCGCGAACGGAAGGTGTCCCGAAATGCGGACACCGGTGCTCGACTCGTCCTGGTCGGCCTGGCCCTCGGTGGTCTTCGTCGTGGTCGGTGCCGGCTCGCTCTGGCCGCTGTCGCCGTTCTGGACGTACTCCGCGGTCGACGGCTCGATCCGCAGCTCCTTGATCTTGTCCAGCGGGGACAGGCGCGCGAGGTCGGCGGCCTTGATGGTGACCGCACCGGTCAGCTGCCCGATGGTGATCGCCTTCGTGTTGCCGTTCGTGATGTCGGACAGCGGCGCCTTGACGTCCTCGAGCTCGGCGGTCACCGCGACGTCCTGCAGCTTGTTCGCGACCGGCAGGCCCGCGGCGGACACGCTGATGTGACTGTAGTCACCGCCGAGCGCCTGCGTGAGGAACGGGAAACCGTGGATCGTCACCGACGGGTCGTCGGTCAGCTGCAGCTGCGTGCGGGCCTTCTGCGAAATCATGTGCTCGGCGAACGCGGCGGCCCCGAAATCGGCGCCGACCAGCAGCAAGACCAGCACCACGACAGCGATCACCCAGCGCCGGGCGCGGCGGCCGCGGCGTCGCGCGTCGGGCCTCGGTGCGGGTCGGTCGTCCCGGGTCACGGGCCTGCTCACCATCGCGTCCGTACTCCTGTTCTTCGGGGACACCCGGGTTTCGCCAGGTGTGATCGATCCAGCAAGGGTTAGGTGCCCGGCCGTTCAGCCGCTATTCTCACTTAGCACCGACCAACGCCGCTTTGCGGCGACGACTCGAGAAGGCGGTGCGGCTGATGAGCCTGGACCTTCTGGTACTGACTGCGGAGGCCGACGCCACCACGGTGCTTCCCGCGCTGGACCTGCTGCCGCACACCGTACGCGTCCGGGCTCCCGAGGTGACGGCCCTGCTCGACGCGGGCCACCGTGACGTGATCCTCCTCGACGCCCGCAGCGACCTGGCCTCGGCGAAGAGCCTTTGCCGCCTGCTCAAGGGCACCGGCGAGGACGAGGCGGCCACCCCGATCATCGCGGTCGTCGGCGAAGGCGGCCTGGTGGCGGTCAGCGCCGAATGGCGCACCGACGACATCCTGCTCCCGACCGCCGGCCCGGCCGAGGTCGACGCCCGGCTGCGCCTGGTCACCACCCGCGACGGCGGTTCCGCGCAGGTCGACGCCGAGCTGCGGGTCGGTGAGCTGGTGATCGACGAAGCGACCTACACCGCGCGCCTGCGCAAGCGCACTCTCGAGCTCACCTACAAGGAGTTCGAGCTGCTCAAGTACCTCGCGCAGCACGCGGGCCGGGTGTTCACCCGCGCCCAGCTGCTGCAGGAGGTCTGGGGCTACGACTTCTTCGGTGGCACCCGCACGGTCGACGTGCACGTCCGGCGGCTGCGCGCCAAGCTCGGCCCCGAGCACGAGCAGATGATCGGCACCGTGCGCAACGTCGGCTACAAGTTCGAGCGGCCGGCCAAGAACGGCGGCCCGCGTCCGGGCGTGCCCGCGCAGGCGACCGCCGCCGACGCTCCCGCGGAGACTCCCGAACTCACCCACTGATCCCCCTTCCGCGCACAGAAGACGTCTCGCACAGCCGTCGCGTTGCGTCCGTCACGGGTACGGTCGGAGGGTGAGCGGAGACGGCGAGTGGCGCCAGGAACTGGACGAACAGCAGCTCGATGACGTGCGGCGGCTGCTGCTGGCCGTACGCGAAGCCGACGGCCGGCCCGAGGTCGAGCCGGCGGGCGCGCTGCCCGGCGAGTTCGACGGCGGTGAGCACCTCGTCGCCTGCGTCGAGGGCGAAGTCGTCGGCTACGCGCACCTCGACACGACGGGCGACTCCTTCGACCACCAGGTCGTCGAGCTGTTCGTGCATCCCGCCCACCGTGACCGCGGCTACGGCGCGAAGCTGCTTCAGGCGGTCGACGAGCGGGCCGCGGTCGGCTTCCGCGTCTGGGCGCACGGCGACCACCCGGCCGCGCAGAAGCTGGCGCTGAAGACGGGCCTGGAGCGTAAGCGCGAGCTGCTCATCCTGCGCGTCGACGTCGAAGGCTCGGACTGGCCGGAGCCGATCCTGCGCGAGGGCGTCTCGCTGCGGACGTTCGTGCCGGGCCAGGACGAGGACGCCGTCGTCCGGGTCAACGCGCGGGCCTTCGACTGGCACCCCGAGCAGGGCGCCCTGACCGCCGACGAACTCCGTGCCGACGAAGCACGTCCCTGGTTCGACGCCGACGGCTTCTTCCTCGCCGAAGAAGAGGGTGAGGTCATCGGCTTCCACTGGACGAAGGTGCACGAACCGACGCCCGGCCGGTTCGGCGGCGAGCGCGTCGGCGAGGTGTACGTCGTCGGCGTCGACCCGGCCGCGCAGGGCGGCGGGCTCGGGCGGGCGCTCACGCTCGCCGGGCTGCGGTACCTCGCGAGCCGCGGGCTGCGGCAGATCATCCTGTACGTCGAGGGCGACAACGCGGCGGCGCTGGCGGTCTACACCAGGCTCGGGTTCACGCGTCACGAAACCGACGTCCAGTACGGTCGGTGACCACGGTCGACGCCCTGCGAGCACGTCGTCACTGACGGCATACACGCAGGTCACGGCCCGGACACGGTGACCTCTCGGGGTAGTAGCACTGCTCACATCCGGGGGTCTGTTCACTTTGCGTTCATTTGTTCACGGCCGACCGTCCATCAGCGCTGCCTAATGTCCGGTTCCGGCACGGCGACCACCGCCGCGGCCGAACCGGTGAAGCTCCTGATGGAGGAAACAGCAGTGAAGATCATGCGGCCCCTGAGCGCGGTCGGCATCGTGGCGAGCGCCGCTCTCGTGCTCGCTGCCTGTGGCACCGACCCCGCGGCGTCCAACAGCAGCGGCTCGAGCTCCGCTGCTGCCCCCGCCGCGACCGAGACCGCCGATGTCCAGTGCGGTGGCAAGAGCCCCCTGTCCGCGGAAGGTTCGTCGGCGCAGAAGAACGCGATCGACATCTTCACGCAGCAGTACAGCAAGAAGTGCTCGGGCCAGCAGGTCAACTACAACCCGAGCGGTTCGGGCGCGGGCGTCAAGCAGTTCAACGCCAACCAGATCGACTTCGGCGGCTCGGACTCGCCGATCAAGGACGCCGACGCCGAGGCCGCCAAGGCCCGCTGCGCCAGCGACGCCTGGAACATCCCGCTCGTCGTCGGCCCGATCGCGGTCGCCTACAAGCTGTCCGGTGTGGAGAAGCTGACGCTGACCCCGTCGGTGACCGCGAAGATCTTCAGCGGTGGCATCACCAAGTGGAACGACCCGGCCATCAAGGCGGTCAAGGGCAACGAGAGCCTGAACCTGCCGGACAAGGCCATCCAGGTCGTGTCGCGCGCCGACGAGTCGGGCACCACCGACAACTTCCAGAAGTACCTGGGTGCGGCGGCGAAGGCCGACTGGACCAAGGGTGCCGGCAAGAAGTTCAACGGCGGCGTCGGCAACGGTGCGCAGGGCTCCAACGGCGTCGCGACCGCGGTGAAGGCCTCCGACGGTGGCATCACCTACGTCGAGGGCGCGTTCGCCAAGGACGGCCTGACCGCGGCCCTGATCGACAGCGGCTCCGGCGGTGTCGAGCTCACCTCGGCGAACGTGGCCAAGTCCCTGGACGCGGCGAAGTTCCTCAAGGAAGGCTCGAACGACCTCGCGCTCGACCTCAACGGCATCTACGCCAGCAACACCGCGGGTGCCTACCCGCTGCTGCTGACGACCTACGAGATCGTCTGCTCGAAGTACGCGAACCCGGACGTCGCCAAGGCCGTCAAGGCGTTCCTGACGGTGGCCGCGACCGACGGCCAGCAGCCGCTGTCCGCCAAGGGCTACGTGCCGATCCCGCAGTCGCTGCAGTCCAAGGTCCTGACCGCGGTCAAGGCCATCTCCTGACCTGGTCTTGCGACTGTTCCCCGAGTTGATAGAGGCTGGACAGAAGTAGTCGATGAGCGAGTCAAGCTCGACGCGAACGCCCACCGGCGACCCCGGTGGGCGTTCGTCGTCCGCCACAACGCCCCCGGAGGATCCGATTTCGGAGCAACGAGCCTCGACGGCGGCGCCGGAGCCGCCCGCGAGCGAGAAACCGAAGAAGGTGCGGCCCGGTGACCGCATCTTCCAGAACCTGACCACCGGGGCCGGGATCTTCGTCGTCGGCCTGATCGGCCTGATCGGGCTCTTCCTGCTCATCCAGGCGATCCCGGCGCTGAAGGCCGACAAGGTCAACTTCCTGACCAACCACGGCTGGACGACCAGCGACCCGGCGAACATGGCGTTCGGCATCCTCGACCTGCTCGAGGTCACGGTGGCGACGTCGCTCGTGGCGCTGGTCATCGCGATGCCGGTGTCGCTGGGCATCGCGCTGTTCCTGACCCAGTACGCGCCGCCGCGCCTCGCCCGCCCGTTCGCCTACGTCATCGACCTGCTCGCCGCGGTGCCGTCGATCATCTTCGGCCTCTGGGGCATCCTGGTGTTCGCGCCGACGATCGAGCCGTTCGCGCAGTGGATCAACGAAACGTTCTCGTGGTTCCCGCTGCTGGCGCCCGGCAACGTCGCGCCGAGCGTGCGCGGCACGATCTTCACCGCCGGCATCGTGCTGGCCGTGATGATCCTGCCGATCATCACCTCGCTCTCGCGCGAGGTGTTCGAGCGGACGCCGACCCCGCACATCGAGGGCGCGCTGGCGCTCGGCGCCACCCGCTGGGAGGTCATCCGCACCACGGTGCTGCCGTTCGGCAAGGCCGGCTACGTCGGCGCGTCCATGCTCGGCCTCGGCCGCGCGCTGGGCGAGACGATCGCGCTGGCCGTCATCCTGCTCATCCCGCAGGGCAAGAACTTCGACTGGAGCCTCTTCGACGGTGGCGCGACCTTCGCGTCGAAGATCGCCGCGAACTACAGCGAGTTCAACAACGAGGTCTCGGCCGGCGCGTACATCGCGGCCGGCCTGGTGCTGTTCGTGCTCACCTTCGTCGTGAACTTCGCCGCGCGGTCCGTCATCGGCAAGAAGGGGGACTGACCATGTCCGTCACCTCGCTCGAAGCGCCCGCGTCGACTCCGGCGTTCCAGCAGGTCAGCGTGGCTCGCAAGGTCAAGAACGGCCTGGCCACGACGCTGGTCTGGCTCTCGTTCCTGATCGCCGTCGTCCCGCTGGTGTGGGTGCTCTACACCGTCGTCGTCAACGGCATCAAGCGCATCCCGTACAGCAACTGGTGGTCGCAGGACTTCGGGGACGTGCTGTCCGACGAGGTCGGCGGCGGCGTGCTGCACGCCATCATCGGCAGCCTGCTGCAGGGCCTCGTCTGCGCGATCATCGCGGTGCCGATCGGCATGCTCGTCGCGATCTACCTCGTCGAGTACGGCCGCGGCAAGCTCGCCAAGGCCACCACGTTCATGGTGGACATCCTCTCCGGTGTCCCGTCCATCGTGGCCGCGCTGTTCATCTACGCGCTGTGGATCACCACGCTCGGCCTGCCGCGCAGCGGGTTCGCCGTCTCGCTTTCCCTGGTGCTGCTGATGATCCCGGTGGTCGTCCGCTCGTCGGAGGAGATGCTGCGGATCGTCCCGGACGACCTGCGCGAGGCGTCGTACGCGCTGGGTGTGCCGAAGTGGAAGACGATCATGAAGATCGTGCTCCCGACGGCGATGTCCGGCATCGTCGGCGGGGTCATGATGGCGCTGGCCCGCGTGATGGGCGAAACCGCGCCGCTGCTGGTCCTCGTCGGCTACTCGGCCTACACGAACTGGGACATCTTCCACGGCGAACAGGCCGCGCTGCCGCTGCTGATGAACAACGAGCGCGTCAGCAACCCGATGGACCCGGGCACGGTCGGCTTCGACCGGATCTGGGGCGCGGCACTGACCCTGGTGCTCATCATCGCGATCATCAACCTCCTCGCCACCGTGTTCGCGCGCCTTGTCGCCCCGAAGAAGAAGTGAGCTGTAAGCCATGGCAAAGCGAATCGACGTCAAGGACGTGGACATCTACTACGGCAAGTTCCACGCCGTGGACGGTGTCACCCTTTCCGTGCCGCCGCGCAACGTCACCGCGTTCATCGGCCCGTCGGGCTGTGGCAAGTCGACGGTGCTGCGCACGCTGAACCGCATGCACGAGGTCATCCCCGGCGCCCGCGTCGAGGGCGACGTCCTGCTGGACGGCGAGAACATCTACGCGTCGGCGGTCGACCCGGTCCAGGTGCGCCGCACGATCGGCATGGTGTTCCAGCGCCCCAACCCGTTCCCGACGATGTCCATCAAGGACAACGTCGTCGCCGGGCTGAAGCTGGGTGGCACCAAGGGCAAGAAGACCCTCGACGACATCGCCGAGCGCGCCCTGCGCGGCGCGAACCTGTGGAACGAGGTCAAGGACCGCCTGAACAAGCCGGGCGGCGGCCTCTCGGGCGGTCAGCAGCAGCGGCTGTGCATCGCCCGCGCGATCGCGGTCCAGCCGGACGTGCTGCTGATGGACGAGCCGTGCTCGGCCCTGGACCCGATTTCCACGCTCGCGATCGAGGACCTGATCGGCGAGCTGAAGAAGGACTACACGATCGTCATCGTGACGCACAACATGCAGCAGGCGGCCCGGGTTTCCGATCAGACGGCGTTCTTCAACCTCGCCGGCGTCGGCCAGCCGGGCCGGCTGGTGGAGCTGAACGACACGGAGAAGATCTTCTCCAACCCGGATGAAAAGGCCACGGAAGACTACATTTCCGGTCGCTTCGGCTGAGTATCCGTTGCTGCGGAAGGCCTTTCCCGCCGGCGCTCGGGGCCGGCGAGGAAGGCCTTTCGTTTTGTCCTAAGTGGAGCAATGAGAAAGCCCCCGGCCACGGCCGGGGGCTTTCTTCGTTCGGTGCGCTCAGATGTCTTCGTCGGAGCCGTAGCCCGGCATCTTGCCGGTGACCACGAAGATCATCCGCTTCGCGACCGACACCGCGTGGTCGGCGTAGCGCTCGTAGAAGCGGCCCAGCAGCGTCACGTCGACCGCGGCGGCCACGCCGTGCGGCCACTCGCGGTCCATCAGGACCGTGAAGAGGTGGCGGTGGATGTCGTCCACCTGGTCGTCGTCGGACTCGAGCGTCTTCGCCGCTTCGACGTCCTTCGTCTTGATGACCTGCTCGGTCTGCCGGGCCAGCTTGACGGCGATTTCGCCCATCTCGGCGAAGTACGGCCGCACCGCCTCCGGCAGCACCGGATCGGGGTGACGGCGCCGCGCGGCCTTCGCCACGTGCAGCGCCAGGTCGCCCATCCGCTCCAGGCTCTCGGCGGCGTGGATCGCCGCGAGGACTGTGCGGAGGTCGGTCGCCACCGGCGCCTGCAGGGCCAGCAGCGCGTACGCCTGCTCCTCGCACTGGGCGCGGGCGTCGTCGACCTTGGCGTCGTCGCTGATCACCTGCTCGGCGAGGCCCAGGTCGGCCTCCAGCAGCGACCGCGTGGCCCGCTCCATCGCCTCGGCGACCTGGACCGACATCGCGGCCAGGTTGACGGCGAGCTGTTCGAGTTCGACATGGTAAGCCTCACGCATGGCCCAACCCTACGGCCAACCGTGACCAAACACCGCATCGCCGGGTGAACCGCACGTGAACCCGGACTAACGATCCTCGCGGATCAGCCCGTGGTGGTGCTCTTGCGGGTGCTGGTCGTTTTCGAGCTGCCGCTGCTCTTCGGCTTCGACGTGCTGGTCGGCGGGGCCTGCTCGTTCACCGGGACCGGCGCCTTCGGGTCGGGCAGCGGAGTGTTGTTGCGCAGCGCGTCGAACAGCGCCTTCGTCTTGCTGACGACGAGGACCTCGTTGCCCCGGGTGTTGGCCATGCCGACCGTCGGGACGGTGAGGAACGTGATCTTCGACTGGTCGAGGCCCTTCATCGACTGCGCCAGCGTCATCATCTGCTTGACGCCGAGGTTGTCACCGAAGGTGGCCTTCGCGAAGGCGTTGATGAAGTCGGTGAGCTTGCCGGGGTCGAGCACGACGTCCGAGGACATGACCTTCTTCAGCAGCGCGCCGATGAACTCCTGCTGCCGCTTGATCCGGCCGTAGTCGGAGGTCGGGTCGCCCTTGACGTGCCGCGCGCGGACGAAGTTCAGCGCCTGGTCGCCGGAGATCGTCACCTCGCCGGTCTGCAGCAGCACCTTGCCGAGGATGCTGTCGTCGATCGGGATCTCGTTGTTGATGGTGACGCCGTGCACCGCGTCGACCATCTCCTTGAAGCCGTTGAAGTCGATGCCGACGAAGTGGTTGATCCGCAGCCCGGTGATCTGCTGGATCACCTTGGTCACGCACGCCGGCCCGCCGACCGCGTAGGCGGTGTTCAGCTTGGCGAACTTCGCACCCTTGTAGACCTCGGCGGTCGTCTTGTTCTGGGCCGGGTCCCACTTCTGGCAGTCCGGGCGGTTGATCTCGAGGTCACGCGGGAACGACGTGACGACGACGCGCTTCCGGTCGGCCGGGATGTGCGCGACCATCACGGTGTCGCTCCGGGCGCCGGGAGTGCTGTCGGCGGTGCCGACGCCTTCCTCGGCGGACGCGCCGTCGCGCGTGTCGGAGCCGACCATCAGGAAGTTCTCGTCGTTGGCCTGCGCGTCGGCGTCCTGGATGTCGGCGGAGTTTTCGTCGAGCGCGGAGACCTGGGTGAACTTGGCGTCGAAGTAGGTCTGCGCCCCCCAAGCACCCCCGATCCCGAGGAAGACGAGCCCGGCCACGACGGCGGCGGCGATCCGTCCGAACCGGGCCGACCGGTCGAGCTTCCGCTGCTTCTTTTCCTGCAGCCGGGTCTGTTCGGCGTCGGCTTGGGCTTCTTCCGGAGCCGTGGTGACCACGCGGTGCAGGGCGGTGCGGGTGCTCTCGATCAAGGAGGTGGGCGAGAGCCGTTCACGGCGTTCGCGCCGCTTGGCCTCTTCGGCTTCCATCTCGTCATGAGCGGCGGAGAACCGGGCGAGGGTGTGATCGATTTTGCGGCGGTACTGGGTCGCCTCGTCGATCGCTTCCATCTCATCGGTCATGGTCAGCGGATCGAGCTCGGCCCGCGACGGCACGGCGGCGGACCGCTGGGGCGCGGAACCGCCCTCAGCGGCGGCCCGCCGGGACCCATCGGTGTCGGCGGCGGCGCGCTGAGGTGCACCCGGGCCGTCCGGCGCGGGGCGGCGGCCCGCGGGGCCTTCGGCGGTGGCGCGTTGGGGGGTGATCCCTTCGGCCGCTGCCGTACGGCGGGGTGCGGGGCCGTCGCCGGCTGCGCGCTGGGGTGCGGCTCCTTCGGCGGTTCGGCGGGGAGCCGGGCTGTCCGGCGTGGCGCGCGGGGGTGCTGCTGCGTCGGCGGGAGCTGCCGGGCGCCGGGAGGCGGGGCTTGCCGGGCCGTCCGCAGCGGGGCGGCGGCCTGCGGGGGCCTCGCCGGTGGCGCGTTGGGAGGTGATCCCTTCGGCGGCTGCCGTGCGGCGGGGTGCGGGACCATCGCCGGCCGCGCGTGGGGATGCGGGCCCTTCGGCGGCTCGGCGAGGTGCGGGGCCGTCGCCAGCCGGGCGCGGGGATGCGGCTCCCTCGGCGGTGGTGCGGCGGGGTGCCGGGCTGTCCGGCGTGGCGCGCCGGGAGGCGGGGCTCGCCGGGCCGGGGCGCTGCGGGGTGGCTGCGTCGGCCGGGCCTGCGCTGCGGCGGCTTGCGGGACCCTCGCCGGTCGCGCGCTGGGGTGCGGCTCCTTCGGCGGCTCGGCGGGGAGCCGGGCTGTCCGGCGTCGGTCGCTGGGGTGCGGCCGCGTCGGGGCGGGGTGCGCGGCGCGGCGGGGTGCCGTCGGCCTGGGGTGCCTCGGGTGCCGGGCGGCGGAGGCGCCGGGGCGGCTGCTGCGCGGCCGTCGTCTGCTGCGGGCCCGGGTTCGCCGCCGGCGGGCGCCTCTGGAGGGGGGCCTCCGGCTGCGGGGCCGCGGCCGTCGTGCGGCGGGGCTGGCGGGGTCGCGGGGCGCGCGGTTGACGAGTGGCGTCGGTGGGTACTGGGTCTTCAGCGGGCCCCTGTGCCGGCCTCGCGGCTCGCGGCTGCGAAGAGCGCGCCGGGGCCGCCGGCTCGGCGCCGTGGACCCGGCGTCCGGGCTGGTCGGAGCGGTCCTGCTGCTCGCGGGGCGGCACCGGGCGGGCGCCGGTGGTCTTGGCGACGACGTCCGAGACGCTGATCCCGCCCTGGTCCTCCATCGACCGGCGCCGTCCGGGCCGGGGCCGCGCGGCACCGTCGAGGCGGCGACCGGTTCCCGGGCTGTCGAGCTCGTCCGGCACTCGGTCTCCTTTCGCGCGTTCGCAGGGGGTGGCTCCGACTTGGCCGTCTTCCCCCGCAGGAGGTGATCGTTCCCCCGGAGGTTTTCGTTATCGTACGGATACCCCCCGTTCGTGACGACACCCTCCCGGAATTTTCTTCACCTTGAGTCGACGAACGGCCGGTGTGCGTCGACAAACGGGTGATAGCCCTTGTCGGCGGACGGAGTAATGCGGCCTTTGTGTTACTCAGAGTGGGTTATTAACTGTGTCGTTTGCGCGTCGCGATAGACGACTTTGTTGCGGCCTGCGCGTTTCGCCGCATAAAGCAGGACGTCCGCGCGGCGCAGCTGGCGTTCCGGTGACGCCGGCGGGCCGGGCTCGTGCGCCAGGCCGGCGCTGATGGTCACCCGGAGTCCCGGCTGGAGTTCTGACCAGGGGTGACGGGCGACGCGCACCCGGGCGTCGTCGACCACGCGGAGGGCACCCCGGGCGTCGACCCCGGGCAGCCACAGGACGAACTCCTCGCCGCCGTAGCGGGCGCAGAAGCCGCCCGGCGGGAGGTTCTCCTGGAGGAGATCGGCGACCCGGCGCAGGACGCGGTCGCCGACGAGGTGACCGTACGTGTCGTTGATGCCCTTGAACCGGTCGAGGTCGATCAGCGCGAGCGCCAGCGGCGGACGGTCGGTGAACGGTCCGTACAGCCGCTCGTCGAGGTAACGGCGGTTGTAACTCGACGTCAGCGGGTCGCGGAGGCTGCCGTCGCGGGCGATGGCCAGCGCGGACCGCAGGTGCTGGTAGGCGCGCCGCCAATCGCCCTGGGTCGCGAAGAGACCGGCGATGGCCTCGTGCAGGCGGAGCAGGTCCGGCGGCGGCGGGCCGGCTGTCCGGCCCGGAGCGCCTTCGCCCTCGGCGACCATCCCCGCTTCCACCACCCCTTGGTTGTCGTCGTGGGGGCGGTCGCGCTTGAGGTGCCGGTGCGGAAGAAGGTGAATTTCGCTCAAACGGGACCCGGTTGGTTACTCTCCGGAGTATTGAAAGGCTCAGAGTCCGGAGAACGGTTCGATGCCTTTGAGCTGCGAGAACTGGTCTTTCGCCCAGTAGCTCACATTGGCCGTCGCGTCGTCCAGTAACTCGATGTAGTCAGTCCACGCGACCCACCGCCAGTCGCCGACCTCTTCGGGGTTCGGCGCCGGCTCGGCGTCGGCCCAGGCGGCGAACACCGGGCAGAACTCGTTTTCGACGATCCCCTGGAACGGCGGCGTCCGGTAGCGGTAGTTCGGCAGCACGCAGTGCAGCCCGGACAGCGACGGCAGCCCGAGCTCGTAGCCGGCCCGGCGCCGGACGGCGTCCTCGAGGGCTTCGCCGGGCGCGGGGTGGCCGCAGACGCTGTTGGTCCAGACCCCGGGCCAGACCTTCTTGTGGAGGGCGCGCTGGGTGATCAGCAGGGCGTTGTCGCTGCGACGCAGGACGTAGCACGAGAAGGCCAGGTGTAACCGGGTGTGTTCGTGGTGGCTGGCCAGCTTCGGGCCGGTCTCGCCGGTGGGCACGCCGTCCTCGGTGACGAAGACGACCTGCTCGGTCTCGGGTTCGGTCGCGATGTCCACGTGCCCCAGTGAACACGACGGGCCGGGCCGCGCCGTACCGCGAGGCGGGTGGGTTACCCGTGATCCGCCCGGCGGGGTGACGCGCCGTCACCGCGCGTGGAGGTGCTCCACGAGCAGCGTGGTGACGGCTTCCGGCGCCTCCTCGGGCGCCCAGTGCGTGACGTCTTCGAGCATTTCGAAGCGGTACGGCCCGGTGACCCAGTTGGCGGTGTCGAGCGCGGCGGTGGAGCCGAAGGAGACGTCCTCGGTGCTCCAGATGTACAGCGTCGGCACGGCGATCTTGCCGATCTTCCCGCCGGGCCGCCCGGCCCGGTACCAGTTGAGGGCCGCGGTGAGCGCACCCGGCTCGGACAGCCGCCCCACGTAGTCATCGACCTTCGACGGCGACACCCGCCGCTCGAACATCTCCCGCAGCGCGCGGCCGTCGTTCTCCAGCATCCGCCGTTCGGTGACGCGGGTCTGCCGCCACTCGGTCATGTACCGGCTGCGCAGGTGCTGGTCCTCGTCGGTCTTCATGGCCTCGGCGAGCGCCGCGGGGTGCGGCGTGGAGACGACGGTGAGGCTGCGCAACCGCTCGGGGTGCGCGTCGGCGGTCCACCAGGCGACGGCGCCACCCCAGTCGTGCCCGACGAGGTCGAACTTCGGCCACCCCAGCGCTTCGGTGATGGTGACGACGTCCCCGACGAGGTGATCGATGGAGTAGTCCCCGGCCGCCTCCGGCCGCACCCCGGGCGAGTAACCCCGCTGATCCGGCGCGACGGCCCGGAACCCGAGCACCCCGAGCGTGGCGACCTGGTGCTCCCACTCGACCGCGGCTTCGGGGAAGCCGTGCAGCAGCAGCACGGGCCGCCCGTCCTCGGGCCCGGCGGCGATGGCGTCGAAGGAACCGGCCTCGGTGGGGATGCTGATGTGGTCGATCACGGCCCGAATCTACTGCCTGCCGTCCCGTCCTCGTCGACGAGCGTGTCCTGGGAGGTCGTACGGACCTTGAGACCAGGCCGGTCGGCGAGGGAGGACAGATCGACCTCGTTGGTGCTGTCCACTCGCAGCTCTTGTAAGGCGCTGAGACCGGACAAGAACCGAAGATCCGGAACGGGGGTCTCCGCGATGTGTAACAGCCGCAGTTCTGTCAAGGGAGGGAGCGAGCTTAGATCCACGCTAGGGCATTCGTCGAAGGTGAGCTCCGTCAGGCTGCCCGCCCAGCGGATCAGGGCGTGAATGTCCTGCAGGTGTGGACAGCACTGGAAGGTGAGCTTGCCGGGTCGGTCCAAAAAGGACAGTATCTGCAGATCTTCGAGGTGTGACACCGAGTTCAGGGCCAGCGCCGGCAAGTGGCGCAAGGGGGCCAGCTCGGTGAGCCGGTGGATGTTTTCGATGTGGCTCAGCTGGAGGAATTCCAGGTTCGGCAGTTCGGCCAGCCGTTCCCACCCGTGCGTCTCCACCTCGGCGACGATGGCGCGCAGGGTGGGAATCCCGGCAAGTGGTCCGAGGTCGATCGAGGCGGCGGAGATGCCTGTCAAGGTGATGCGTTCCAGCGAAGTGCTCACCAGGGAACGCAGGTCGCCGTTCAGTATTTCGCACCAAATTTCGAGATGTTCGAGGTGGCGCAGGTGCTCCAGCGCTGCGAGTTCGCCCGGATCATCCACCCCCAGGTAGTCGATCGGCAGATCGGCCAGCACGCGTTCGGCGAATTCGACCGGATCGAACCGCTGCCAGGCATCGAGCAGCTCATTGACCACAGTCTCGTCCTGAGCCCAGCGGTAGTGGGTCAGCAGTTCCATGGCGCCGGCGCCGCCGATCAAGGCGATCGCGTGGATGGTCGCAGCCGTCGTCTCAGGGGTGTCGGGTTCACTGGCTGCCAAGAGGTCGAGAACGAACTCGCCCGCTGCTGCCAGCGCCGTGGCTTCCTCATGATTGGAAGGCGGGATCAACGTGCTGGCGCGGTCCTCGATCTCGTTCCGCAGCCGCTCGCTCAGCACCGGTGACGTCTCCAAGCACGCGAGCGCCACCAGGTCGAGCTTCAGCCGTTCCTGCTCGTCCGTGTCCCACTGGAGGATCCCGTCCAGCAGCAGCTCCCGCTGCGCGGGATGGGCGTGGCCCGCCGCCAGGACCACCACCTCGCGCCACTCGTCGAGACGGGCGTTCGCGGTCAGGATGCCGATGTCGTCCTCTTCGATTGCTGCCTGAGCGGCCAAGTACTCCTGGAAGGTGCGGTGCACGAAGTCGATGCGGCCCGGGACCGGTTCGCGCAGCACGCCCCCGCGATCCAGCAGGTGGCGGAACACCGTGTGCGGCGTGACGTCGATCTGGCCCATCGAACGCAGCTTCGCCGTGATGCGGGCTTCGGCGTCGGCGGCCGGGACGTCCGTGTGGCCGTTGCGGACCAGCCAGTACGCGAGGCTTCGCAGCAGCACCAGCTTCTCGGTCAGCGAAAGCCGGACGGGGACTTCGATCTTTCGCTCGATGTCGCGGCTGTCGAGCAGCATGCGCAACGCGACTTCGTACAGCTCCATCCGGTTTTCCGGGAGCCGTCCGCTGCCCTGGTGGTGCAGCGCGCAGAGCAACGCGCACAGCAGCGGGTTCTCCGCGATCCGCCGCAGCGCGCTGCGGGCGCCGATGGCCGTGATCAGGGCGTCGCGTTCTTCGTCGAGCGGCTCGCCCGGCAGCGCGTGGTGCCAGCGCGTGACGAACGTCCGGACATCGCGCGGGGTCATCGGCTGGAGCCGCACCTCGGTGAACCCCTCGCGGCTCAGCCAGCCGGCGGTCACCGCGGCCGGGCGCGTGGTCACGACGAACCGGGCGCGGGGGAACGCGCCGACGAGTTCGCGCAGCCACTCGTGCACCTCACGACGGCGCTCGTCCGGAACCTCGTCGAGGCCGTCGACGAGCACGACGGCCCGGCCGTCACGCAGCTGCCGGTGCACCCAGCCGGGCGGCATCTCGTCGGCGATGTGCCTGCCGACCTCGTCGAGGAAGCGTTCCGGGGCCGGCAGCGGCGAGTGGCTGAACCGGCGCAGCCGCACCAGGAACGGCTCGACGTCTTCCCAGCCGCCGACGTCCCGCAGCTGCCGGCTCGCGCACTGGACGGCCAGCCACTGCAGCAGTGTGGTCTTGCCGGAGCCTGCTTCGCCGCGAAGGAGGATTTTCGATGTCCGCGGCAGCACGTGCTCGATCCGGTCGCCGGGGGCGTCCTTGCCGGACGTGACGCTCAGGCTCAAGTAGGCGACTGACAGCGGGTACAGCCGGGTCGCCTCGGTCAGGCCCGCGCCGTACAGCTCCATCCGGTCGAGCTTCGTCACGACCTGGCGGCGGAAGTCCGCGGCGAAGTCGTCCGGGTGACGACGTTCGGGCAGCGTCGCCAGCACGTTCCGGACCGTCTCGAGGATTTCCGTCTCGCGCTGGAGGATCTCGACGAGTGCACCGGGCTGGAAGCGCGGCAGGGTGCTCGTCACCTGCACCAGGTAGGCGCAGCATTCCCGCAGCACCCGCCGGTACAGCTCGGTCGCGTCGGCCGAGAGGAGCCTGATGACGCGAGGAACGGTCCGGAGCAGGTAGCGGTAGAGGTACGCGGCGTCGAGGTCGGCGTCGAACAGGTCGTCGTCGGTCAACGCGGCGCACTCGAACGTTTCGCGCACCGCCTCCACCGCGGCCGCTCGCTCGTTTTCCGGCACGGCACGGAACTCGACATCGAGGAACGGCAGCAGCCTGTCGGCGACGCGGTCTTCGAGATTGGTGAACAGTAGCCGGAGTTTGCGGCGGTCGTTGAGGCCGGTGACCTGCTTCTCCAGCAGATCGAGCGCCTTGGCCGAGGCGTCGGCGGCGACCGGGCGATCCCCCAGCCAGATCTTCGCGGCCGCCTTCACCACCGCAGTCGTCAACGCGATCGCTGAGGCTTCGATGCTCACCGAGCTGAGCCTAGCCGAGCAGCTCGGCGGTTGTGACGACGGTCACTAGCGGGGCGTAGAGCCTCATGATGTCCAGCGCCTTCGCGTGGCTCTCGTCGTCCGCGCCTGCGCAGGCGTCGGACACCACCGTTACCGCGACGCCCGCGTCCGCCGCGGCCAGGGCTGTCGACAACACGCAGCAGTCCGTTGAGACGCCCGCGAGCACCAGGCCCGCGCCGCCGACCCGGGTGGCCATGCGGGCGTTCCACTTGCCGAACGTTGTCGCGACCACAGTGGACGGTGGCTCGAACGGGTCGACCACCTGGTACAGCGGTGCGTCCGGTGGCTGCAACGCGAACGGCCACTGCTCGTAGTACCGCCGCCACGCTCCTTCCGGGGGCGAAGGCGCGACGAACCTCGTGAACACGACGTCTTCGCCGAAGGCCGTCACCAGGCGCTGGATCGGGGGGAGGACCTCGGCGAAGCGGGGGGTGAACCACGGGCTCGCCGGGTCGGCGAACACGTTCTGCAGGTCGATGACCGCCAAGATTCTCTTCACGCTGCCTCCTGCTCGCGGACCCGCCGCCGCGTCAGCAACGTTGCCAGGAAGCCCAGGGCCAGCGCCAGCAGCACGCCGAGGTTCGCGAAGGCCCACGCGCCTTCGCGGCCGCCGAGGCCGAACGGTTCCAGCAGGTATCCCTGCCACTTCAGCCACTCCGCCGACGTGTTCGTCACCAGGCCCCAGCCGAGCGCTGTCGACACCAGGACCAGGGCGATCGGGCCGACGCGGACGTCGCCGTAGCGGCCGGCCGGGTCGAACAGGTCGCCCTCGGCGTAGTCGCGCCGGCGCAGCAGGACGTCCGCCAGCATCACGCCGCACCACGCCGCCACCGGGACACCCAGCGTCACCAGGAAGCCCTGGAACTGGCCGAGGAACTCGCCGCCGAAGAAGACGATGTAGATCGTGCCGAGGATCATGATCACGCCGTCGACCAGCGCCGCCGCCGGGCGGGGGATGCGCAGGCCCGCCGAGAGCAGGGCCAGGCCCGACGAATAGATGTCCAGCACCGCGCCGCCGACCAGGCCGAGCACCGCGACGATCGCGAACGGCACCAGGAACCACAGCGGCAGCAAGGTCGTCAGCGCGCCGATCGGATCCGCCGAGATCGCCTTGTTCAGGTCCGGCGACGAGCCGGCCAGCAGCAGCCCGAACACCAGCAGCACCACCGGCGCCACCGACGCGCCGAACGTCGTCCAGCCGACCACGCCCCGGCTCGACGACGACCGCGGCAGGTAGCGCGAGTAGTCCGCGGCCGCGTTGACCCAGCCGAGCCCGAAGCCGGTCATCAGGAACACCAGCGCGCCCACCCACTGCTGCGCCGAACCGGACGGCAGCTCGCGGACAGCTTCCCAGTGCACGTCGCCGGCCACGAGGACCACGTAGACGACGGTGAGCACCCCGGTGATCCAGGTGATCCACGTCTGCAGCCTCATGATCGCGTCGAAGCCGAGCACACCCGCGGCGACGGTCAGCGCCGCCACCACGACGAGCGCGACCACCTTCGTCGGTGTCCCGCCGCCCCAGCCGAGGCGCTCGAACACGGTCGCCGTGGCCAGCGTCGCCAGCGCGGCGAGCACGGTTTCCCAGCCGACCGTCAGCAGCCACGAAATCGCCGACGGCAGCCGGTTGCCGCGCACGCCGAACGCCGCCCGCGAGAGCAGCATCGTCGGCGCCGACCCGCGTTTGCCCGCGATGGCGATGAACCCGCACAGCAGGAACGAGAACAGGATGCCGACGAGGCCGGCGACGAGCGCCTGCCCGAACGAGATGCCGAAGCCGAGGGTGAACGAGCCGTAGCTCAATCCCAGCACCGACACGTTCGCGCCGAACCACGGCCAGAACAGCTGCCGCGGGCGCCCGCGCCGCTCGGCGTCGTCGATCACGTCGAGGCCGTTCGTCTCCACCTCGAGCTTGCGGGAACCGGTCATCGCGTGGCCTCCACCAGCTGGTCGATTTCCTCCCGGCCCGGCGCGGTCGCCGGGCCGCGCCGGGTCACCGAAAGCGCGGCCGCCGCGTTGGCGCGCACGGCGGCGTCGAGGACGGTGCTGCCGCGCAACAGCTCCGCGGCCAGCACGCCGCAGTGCGTGTCACCCGCTCCGGTGGTGTCCACCGCGTCGACCGGGAACCCGGGGACGTCGGTGATCCGGCCGTTTTCGTGGACACGACAGCCTTTCGCGCCTTCGCGGACGACGGCGACGGGCGGCAGCTCGCCCAGCACCTCGGCTTCGCGGGCGGTGCAGCTCAAGATGTCTATGGTGGACAGCAAGTCATGGATGTCTCCAGGGTCGATGTCGGCGATGAGCGGGCCGGGGTCGAACAGGATCTTCGAGCCGGGCAGCCGGGGCAGCCACTCGATGAGGGCCGCGCGATTGATCTCGTGCAACCAACTGTATCCGCTGACGTACACGACGTCGTCCTTCTTTGGGAGGACCCGGTCGAGCAGTTCCGTCCGCAGCCGTCCTTCGGCGCCGGTGCCGGTCGCGAACGTCCGCTCGCCGGTCGCGTCCACCAGCACGACGACGACCCCGGTGTCCATTTCGGACTCCGGTTCGTGCGCCAGTTCCACACCCTCGGCCGCGAGGGCGGCGCGCGCGAGATCGCCGAAGCCACCGGTGCCGTGGCTGCCCGCGTAAAGCACGCGCGCGCCGGAGCGTGCGGCGGCGGCCATGACGTTGAAACCGCCGCCTGGCACCAGATTCGTCGAAGAAGCCAGCACATCGCCACCCGGCGGAGGCAGGGCCGGCACCGCCATCACGAGGTCGAGGACGACCTGCCCGGTGTGCACCAGCCGCCCGCTCATCGGCGGCGCAGCTTCAGGAGTTCGTCGACCAGCGGCCCGAACTCGAGCCGGTTGACGGCGAGCACGGTTTCGACGACGTCGGGGCGGAAGGCGCCGATACCGTGCGTGGCCCCGAGCATCGCCCCGCAGATCGCGGCGACGGTGTCGGTGTCGCCACCGAGCCCGGCGGCCAGGCGCAACGCCGACGGCGGGTCGTCGCCCATGGCCTCGGCCAGCGCGAACGCGGCCACCACGGACTCCTGCGACGCGACCGACGTGCCGATCACCCGCGCGACCGCGTCGGCGACGGCGGCCGGGGCCATGCCCCGCACCCAGCCGCGCGCCCAGCGGATCCGGGCGGCGATTTCGCCGCCGGGGGCCCAGTGCCCGCGTTCCCCGCCGACGACGGCGGCGCGCTCGCCCGCGTCGAGCGCTTCGCCCAAGCTCGCGCCGCCGACCCCGGCGGAGACGGCGGCCGCGACCGCGGCGGCCGACGCGATGCCCAAGCTGGTGTTGTGCGTGACCCGCGCGGTCGCCACGACGGCGTCGACCAGCCGGTGCAGGTCGTCCGACGGCGTCGCGATGCCGACCGGCGTGACCCGCATGGCGGCGCCGTTCGTGGTGCCGGTGCGGCCGGCTTCGTCGGCCGGGACGCCGTCCCGGAGCCGGGTGAGCGCGCGTTTGGTGGACGGCCCCAGCAGGTCCGCGGAACCGCGGCGGACCATGTCGGCCTCCCAGATCAGCAGGGCGTCGGCGAAGACGTGCGGCTCGACCGTGCCGCGGCCGTCGATGAGCAGCCGGGCCAGCAGGACGGCCTGCTCGGTGTCGTCGGTGACCGAGCCGGCGGGCATCGAAGGTGCGACCGGCTGTTCGGCGACGGCGGTGAGCAGCCCGGTGACCGGCCCGTAGGTGGCGGCGATGGCGGCGCGGGACATCGACTGCGTCGGCATGCCGAGCGCGTCGCCGACGGCCAGCCCGGTGAACGCGCCGAGGGCCCGGTCCCGCGCGGTCACGGGTGTCCGAACGTGAGGTGGAACTGGAACCGGTCCGGGTCCAGCAGGCTGACGACCCGCTCGACGAGCCGGCCTTCGACGTCGACCGAGGTGCGTTCGGCGCGGAGGAAGAGCTCGCCGATCGAGCGGCCGAGCAGTTCGGCGGCGCAGGCGTCGAGGCGTTCGGTGCTGATCCACTGGTCGCCGCCGACGGAGAGCCGGCCGGCGGCTTCGAGGGTCTTGGTCAGGGACCCGTCCAGCAGGCCCGTCCCGGGGAGGCCGGCGAGCGGCCCGACGGCGGGCACGGTGGCGGTTTCGAGCGAAATCCCGCGCTCGCGTTCCCGCCGCAGCCGCCGCACGGCGACGTAGGCCCGCTCGCCGAATTCTTCCGCCAGGGCCACGTCTTCGACGGCTTCGATGCCGAGCAGTTCGGTGGTGACCGGCGCACCGGCGTCGGCGAGGGCACGCGCCCAGCCGATCCGCTGGTCGAGCTGGACGCCGTCGAAGGTGACGAACGACCCGACGCCGGCCTGGGTGGAGATGAGCTCGAGCTGCTGGAGCTCGGACAGCGCGCTGCGGACGGTGCCGCGGCTGACCTGGTACCGCAGGGCGAGCTGGTTCTCGCCGGGGAGGCGTTCGCCGTGGGCGAGCCGCCCGGAGCGGATCAGGTCGGTGAGGTCCCCGACCAGCTGCTGCCGCTTGCTGTACATGTCCACACCTGTACGCCCTGCGTCGGTGCAGGTCAAGCGGCGACGAGTTCCCGCGGCCGGGCTTCTTCGGCGACCATCATGCCCGCTTCCTTGGCGCTCAGGCCGGCGACCAGCATGATCACCGTGAACGTGCCGACGAAGATGACGGTGCTCAGCCACACCATCGTGGACACCGGCAGGGTGAAGGCCCCGATCACCCGGGCGGCGCTCTCCAGCACGAACCCGACGCCCCAGATGAAGCTGCTGCGGCGCAGGACGGTGTCGAACCGCCGGGTGCCCTGCAGCCGTTCCCAGGCCGCTTCGTGGTCGGCCTTGCCGTGGGTGAGGAAGGGGCGCAGGGCCTTGGTCATGAGCGGCTGCGCGGTGAAGGCGGAGATCAGGATGACCAGCCCGGTGATGCCGCTGCCCAGCGAGTCCTTCGCGATCATCATGCGGGTGTCCCCGGAGACGAAGGTCAGCAGCATGCCGACGACGTTGGTCACGAGGACGACGAGGGCCAGCCCGTTGAGGGTCCGGTTCTTGGCGAACTGGTAGAGGGTCCGGGCGAGCGGGAAC
Source organism: Amycolatopsis sp. NPDC051716 (assembly GCF_040681595.1). NCBI lineage: Bacteria > Bacillati > Actinomycetota > Actinomycetes > Pseudonocardiales > Pseudonocardiaceae > Amycolatopsis > Amycolatopsis sp. NPDC051716. The sequence continues at coordinate 156,607 of NZ_JBFAZA010000002.1, forward strand.
ACCCCGGAGAGGGCGAGCGCGGTGAAGTCGCTCGCCCCGAGCGAGTGGAGTCCGTAGTAGACGCCGAGGGGAACGGCGATCTCGATCGCGAGGGACTTGAGGGGGGCACCGGCGGCCTGGTTCGTCGTCATGGGAAGAGCTTGTCGCGGCGAGCGGCTCCGCGAGGATGCCGTCCGCCACGACTTCGGGCTGACAGATGTCATGGCCTCACGTTCCGCGCCGCTGCGTCGTCGGGTGGGCATGACGACGTTCTTGCGCGGCACGATCGCGCTGCAGACCCTGGTGGTCTTCCTCGCGCCGGTCACCGCCGGCCTGCTGCTGACCACCCCGAACGGGCACGTCCTGCACAGCGCTTCGGCGTACACCGTGTGGGTCGTCGCCGTCGTGCAGGTGGTCGCCGCGGTCCTGGCGTGGCGGCCGGGCGGCGGCTCGCCGCGGGCGGTCCTCTACGCGGTCGTGTTCCTGGTGCTGGTGACGGCCCAGGTGGTGCTCGGGATCGCGCACGTCACGACCGTGCACGTCCCCCTCGGGGTGGCGCTGTTCGGGGTGAGCCTGGTGCGGCTCACCCGCCGGAGCGGGTGAGCCGCCTGGCTCACGCCGCCGGCACGGTCCACTGCTGGTTGGCCTGGCCGTTGCAGGCCCACAGGAGCACCTTGGTGCCGTTCGCGGTCCCTTGGCCGCTCGCGTCCAGGCACAGGTTCGACTGCACCCCGGCGATCGTGCCGTTCGCGTTCACGGTCCACTGCTGGTTGGCCTGGCCGTTGCAGTCCCAGATGACCACCGGTGTCCCGTTGGCCGTGCCCTGGCCGGACGCGTCGAGGCACTTGTTCCCGTAGACGGTCAGCTGCCGTGACGCCGTGCGGGTCCAGGTCTGGCCGGGGCCGCCCTGGCAGTCCCACAGCTGCAGCTGGGTGCCGTTCGCCGAGGTCGCGTTCGGCACGTCGAGGCAGCGGCCGGACGGCTTGCCGGTGATCGCCCCGCCGCCCGTGGGCGTGCCGTCGGATCCGGTGACCGTGAGCAGGACGGCCTCCCCGGCCGGGACCGAAGCCGCGTAGCTCGAGGCGAAGGTGCCGCGATCGGCCCCGGCCCACACGTCACGCACGGTGGCCGACCCCGTCAGGCCGAGGGAAGACCACCGGGCGGTGATCGTCGCGGCCGAGCCGGTGCGGTTGAGGAGCACGACGGCCCGGCGACCGGTGCCGGACAACACCTTTTGGTAGACCTGAAGCCCCGAAGCGTCCTCGGCGACCTTCGTGCCTTGGCGCCCGAGCGAGTCCTGGTCCACCGCGATCATCTCCGGGTTGGTGAGCGCGGCCTTCGTGGCGGCGGTCATCTCGCCGGGCTTGTTGCCCGCGATCAGCGGGGCGCCCGAAATCGCCCACAGGCTCAGGTGCGTGCGGTTCTGCGCGTCGGAGAAGCCGGGCAGGCCGGCGACGAGCATGTCGGGGTCGTTGTAGTGGCCGGGACTCTGCGCGCTCGCGTGCTGGGCGGCGTCGAAGTTGGCCAGCACGCGCGACATCGAGGGCTTCTCGCCCCAGTAGATGATGTCGCCGCTGGTGCGCCACAGGTTGGCGATGGCGGGCGCCCAGTTCCACGGCTGGTTGCCGCCCCACTCGCAGACGGAGAACACCATCGGCCGGCCGGTCTGGGCGGTGGCGCGCGCGATGGAGTCGCTGATCGCGGTGTAGGCGTTGCGGGCGTTGAGCCCTTCGGCGTTGCCGCCGCACCAGTCGACCTTCACGTAGTCGAAGCCCCAGCGGGAGAACTGGAGGAAGTCCTGGTCGTAGTGGCCTTCGGCGCCGGTGCCGGGGTAGGCGGGGTGCCCGGTCGGGTAGTAGTAGCCACAGCCGTTGCGGCCGGCGTCGGTGTAGATGCCCGCTTTCAGCCCTTTGCTGTGGATGTAGGCGGTGATGGCGGACATCCCGCCGGGCCACTTCGAGGCGTCGACGGTGATGTTGCCGCCCGCGTCGCGGGCGCCCGTCCACCAGCCGTCGTCGATGTTGACGTACTCGTAACCCGCGTCCTTCATGCCGGAGGTCACGAGCGCGTCCGCCTGCCGCTCGATGACGGTGTGGTCGATCGTCCCGGCGAAGGAGTTCCAGGAGTTCCACCCCATCGGCGGCTTGGTGATCGGAGCCGCCGCCGCGGCACTCGACGGAGCCGCGAAGACCACGAAAGCGGACAGCAGGCCCAGGACCGCCGCGAGCACTTTCCACGACGTCCACAAAGGACGGAAGAATCGGCGCGGCGGGGTGGCGGGTGCGGACGCGTGCGACAACGGAACCCCCATCAGCATTGACGGCGAGCCGGGCAGGAGCGGAATGTGAACGCTAACACAAACTCGCTTTTCGTTGTGCCGCACAGTGAAACTTTCATTTCACGGCCCTTTTGCGGCTTGCGACGGCGCCCTCGGCGGAGGTGAGGGCTCGGCGGCAAACGGGGGGCGTTTTGCCGCCGAGCCGAAGCGTCGATGATCGGGCCGGTCGGGGGGCGTGCCGGACCGATCACCTCAGCACCGGACAAGAGGGCGGGCGGCGGCGATCATGACGTCCGGGGCGGGAAGTCACCGAAACGGGTGACGCTCAGCCGCCCGAGTGCATGTCTTCCGCTTCGGGGACGCAGTCGTCGTCCGGGTCGTCCAGCCAGCCGTGGGGCAGCGTGACCTTGCCCGGAGAGCCCTGACGTCCCCGCGGCCCGGTCGCGGCCTCGGGGAACGGGGCGTCGTGGTCGAGCTGGGCGATCAGGTCGTCGAGCTGCTCCATGGACGAGAGCATCGCGAAGCCGCGGCGGAGTTCGGAGCCGACCGGGAAGCCCATCAGGTACCAGGCCATGTGCTTGCGGATGTCGCGCATCGCCTTGTCGTGGCCGTCGTGCTCGATGAGGAGCTCGAGGTGGCGGCGGAGGACGGCCGCCACCTCGCCGAGGTTCGGCGGCGTGGGGAGAGGGCGCCCGGCGAAGGCGGCTTCCAGCTCGCCGAACAGCCACGGGCGGCCGAGGCAGCCGCGGCCGACGACGACACCGTCGCAGCCGGTTTCGTCGACCATGCGCAGGGCGTCGGCGGCGGAGAAGATGTCGCCGTTGCCGAGCACAGGGATGCTCGTGACGGCTTCCTTGAGTTCGGCGATCTTGGTCCAGTCGGCCTGGCCGGAGTAGCGCTGCGCGGCGGTGCGGGCGTGCAGGCTGACGGCGGCGGCGCCCTCGGCTTCGGCGATGCGGCCGGCGTCGAGGAAGGTGCGGTGGTCGTCGTCGATGCCGATCCGGAACTTCACGGTGAACGGTGTGTCCCCGGCCGCCTTCACGGACTCGCGCACGATGGCTTCGAACAGCTTCCGCTTGAACGGCAGCGCGGCCCCGCCGCCCTTGCGCGTCACCTTCGCGACCGGGCAGCCGAAGTTGGAGTCGACGTGGTCGGCCAGCCCCTCGCCGACGATGATCCGGACGGCTTCGGCCATGGTCTTCGGGTCGACGCCGTAGAGCTGCATGGACCGGGGCTTTTCGTCCGCCCCGAAGGTCATCATGTGCATGGTCCCGGGGTGCCGTTCGACGACGGCGCGGGCGGTGATCATTTCGCACACGTAGATGCCGGCGCCGTACTCGGCGCACAGCTGCCGGAAGGCGACGTTGGTGATGCCGGCCATGGGGGCGAGCACGACCGGCGGATCGACCTCGTAGGGGCCGATCTTCAGGGCGGGCTTGCTCAAGGTCGCGGTCACGTCCTCCATTGTCGCTGGTGGTGTTGGTCACACCCGACCAGGGTGGCCCACCAGGGCGGCTTCGAGCAGCTCGTGGGTCTCTTCGTCGAAGGCGACGAGGCGGATCAGCTCGACGCCGGTCCGGGTTTCCCGCAGCGTGCGGACCGCGATCGCCGCGGCTTCGCCGGGCGGGTACCCGTAGACACCGGTGGCGATCGCGGGAAACGCGATGCGGCGCACCCCCAGTTCGTCGGCAACCGCCAGGCTGCGGCGGTAGCAGGACGCGAGTAGTTCGGCCTCGCCGTACGCGCCGCCGTCCCAGATCGGGCCCACGGTGTGGATGACGTACTTGACCGGCGCCAGGCCGAACGCCGGTGTCGCCTTGGCGTCGCCCGGGGCGCACGGGGCGATCGCGGCCCCGGCTTCGGCCAGTTCGGGACCGGCGGCCCGGTGGATCGCGCCGTCCACGCCGCCACCGCTCAGCAGCGACTCGTTCGCGGCCGTCACGACGGCGTCGACGCGCTCGCGGGTGATGTCGCCGAGGGCCACCTCGATCGCGGTCATCTCCCGAGGGTGCCGCCCGGCCGGGGCCGGCGAAGCGCTGTTCTCGTCAGGCGGACAGGCTCACTTGTCCCAGACCGTGACGTCCCCGGTGGCGCCCCCGTCGAACGTCTCGGCGACCCCTGTGACGTCGATGCGGAACACGCGCCCCTCCGCCGTCCGGCCGCAGACGTGGTTGCCCTTCTCCGTTCCGCTGATGTACGTCTTGCCCTGCTCGTCGACCGCCGAGGCGCACGCCGCGCGGTCCGGGGTTCCGCTGCTGGTCCACACCGCCATCTTCGCGGCGTCGTGGTAGCTCTCGAACACGCCGCCGCCGCCCCAGACGTACGTGTCGCCGGTGCGCTTCGGCGGCTTCAGGTCGAAGTTGAAGCGGCCGAACTCCAGGTGACCCTGGTAGTACACCGTCGCCGGGGCGGCCGGGGTGTTCGCTGCCTGGGACTGCGTGGCGCCGGGCGCCGCCGGGGAGCTGCTGCTCGGCGGACTGTCGCCGGCGCTCTTGAACAGCCCGCCGAAGTCGGAGATACCGGTCAGCAGGGCGCCGACCGCGCCCATCAGCGCGACGGCTCCCGCGATCCACCCGGCCTTCTTCGCCTCCGCCACCACTCCCCCTTACGACGTAGTCGCTTGGTCACTTTAGACAGGCATAGGGTTCGGCGTATGACGAACGCGCCCCTCCGCTGGGGAATCATGGGTACCGGTGGCATCGCCGGCGCCTTCGCCCGGGACCTGCGGCTCACCGAGTCCGGCGTGGTCGCCGCGGTCGGGTCACGCTCGGCCGGAAGCGCCGAAAAGTTCGCTGACGAACTGGGCATCCCCACCCGGCACGGCAGCTACGAAGCGCTCGCGAACGATCCGGACGTCGACGTCGTCTACGTCGCCACCCCGCACCCGATGCACCACGCCAACGCCCGGCTCGCGCTCGAAGCCGGGAAACCCGTGCTGGTCGAGAAGCCGTTCACGATGAACGCCGTCGAGGCCCGCGACCTCGTCGACCTGGCCCGGGCGCGGAACCTGTTCCTGATGGAGGCGATGTGGACGCGCTTCCTGCCGCACGTCCGGCACATCCGCGAGCTGGTGCCGCGGCTCGGGGACGTCGTCACCGTCGCCGCCGATCACGGGCAGTGGTTCGCCGAAGACCCCGCCTTCCGGCTGTTCGCTCCCGAACTGGGCGGCGGCGCCCTGCTCGACCTCGGGATCTACCCCGTCTCGTTCGCGTCGATGGTCCTCGGGCCGCCCGAGCGCGTGGCCGCGATGGCGACGCCCGCCTTCACCGGTGTCGACGCCCAGACGTCGATGCTGTTCGGCTACGCGAGCGGCGCGCAAGCCGTCCTGACCTGCACATTGAGCGCGGTCTCGCCGACCACCGCGACGATCGTCGGCACGGACGCGCGCATCGAGGTCGACGGGCCCTTCTACGCGCCCGCCTCCTTCACCGTGATCCCGCGCGAAGGGGAGCGAAGCCGCTTCGAATACGTCGATGAGGGCCTTGGCCTGCGGCACGAGGCCGACGAAGTGGCGCTCCGGCTGGCCGCCGGAGAGATCGAGAGCCCGCTGATGCCGCTCGACGAGACCGTCTCGATCATGACGACCATGGACGAGGTGCTGGCCGCGACCAGGACGTGACCCGGGATTGAGTAGTGCTACGGATCCGCAGGTGGACGCCGGTGCGTGACCCTGTCCGGTATGACCACCGAAGCAGATGTGCTCCTCCGGCTCGCCGGCGAGATCGACGACCTGGGGCGTCGTCTCGCCGTGGTGGGTTCCGAACTGCGGACCGTCCGGGAGCTGCAGCCGGAGCAGCCTGAGCAGGCAGCGCAACCGCAGCCTGAGCCGCAACCCCAGCCCCAACCGCAACCACAGCCGCAGCCCCGGCCGACGCGGCCCGAGTCGGTCCCGTGGCCGCAGTACCAGTGGCAGCCGCCGCCCCAGCCGCAGTACGTCCCGCCGCAGCAGCACTACTACGGACCGCGGCCGTCGCCCGCCATGCCGGTTCCGCGGCCGACGCTGGGCGAAAAGCTCGGCCGGGAAGGTGCCGGCAGCCGCGTGCTCGCCTGGGTCGGCGGGGCCGTGACGCTGCTCGGTGTCGTGCTGCTGCTCGTGCTGGCCGTGCAGCGGGGCTGGCTCGGGCCGGTGCCGCGGGTGCTCGTCGGTGCCGGGTTCGGGCTGGCGCTGACCGGCGCCGGCGTGTGGCTGCACCGCAAGCCCGCCGGCCGCACCGGGGCCTTCGCGCTGGCCGCCACCGGCATCGCGACGCTCTACCTGGACGTCGTCGCCGCGACCTCGCTGTACGAGTTCCTGCCGGTGCTCGCCGGGCTCGCGGCCGGGCTGGCGGTCGCCGTCGGCGGGCTGCTCGTGGCCGTGCGCTGGGAGTCGCCGCTGCTGGCCACCGCCGTCGTCATCGGCTGTGTCGTGTGCTCGCCGATGATCGTGCGCGGGTTCACCCCCGAGCTGGTCACCTTCCTGCTGATGGTCCAGCTCGCGACGGCGCCGGTGCGGCTGCGCCGCGACTGGCCGTCGCTGACGCTCGCCGCCGGCATCCCGCCGCTGATCGCCTCCGTGATCAGCACGGCGTGGCTCGGCGGGGGCGGCAGCTGGGCCAACACCGCCGCGGCCGGCGGCACCGGGGTCACGTCCGTCGTGCTCGCGCTGGTCGTCCTGCGCCGCCGCGAGAACGACCCCGCGGCCCTTTCCCTGCTGGCCACGGCGGTGGTGCCGACACTCGTCGCGGCGGTGCTGCTGCCGAAGGCGCAGGCGGTGCCGATCACCGCCGGGGCGGGCGTCGTGCTGCTCGCCGTCTGGGCGGCGCGCCGCTGGTGGCCCGGGTTCGCCGGGCAGGTGGCCGGGCTGGCCGGGCTGGTCGCGCTCCTGCAGGCGACGGTCACCCAGTTCGACGGCCCGGTGCGCGCCGGGGTGCTGCTCGGCGAGGCGTTGCTGCTGGCCGTGGCCGCGGTGGGCGGCCGCAACCGGGGCGCGCTCGCCGCCGCGCTCGGGTTCGCGGCGATCGGTGGCCTGCTCGGCGTGGCCTTCGACGTCACGCCCGCGCTGCTGATCGTGCCCCGCGCCCACGCGGTCGCCGAGCTGACCGGCGCGCTCGCGGTCGCCGCGCTGATCCTCGCCGTGTCGGTCGTGCTGCCGTGGGCCGCCGCGCGCCTGGCGGTGTTCCGCGGCCCGGCCGAAGACCTGCCGATCTGGCTGCTCGCCGGGGTTTCGGCGCTCTACGGCGCCGCCGGGGTCGTGCTCTGCGGGGCGCTGCTGGCGGTCCCCGGCCGGACGGGGTTCCTCCTCGGCCACGCGCTGATCACGGTGTCCTGGACGATCGCGGCGCTCGTGCTGCTGCTGCGCGGGATCGACGTCGCCGCGCTGCGGGTGACCGGGCTGGTCCTGGTCGGCGCCGCGGTGCTCAAGCTGGTGCTGTTCGACCTGGCGGCGCTGGACGGCCTGGCCAGGGTGGGCGCGTTCCTCGGCGCCGGCCTGGTGCTGCTGGCGGCCGGGACGCGGTACGCGCGCCGGGTCGCGTCGCGCTGAGACAACCGGGGCTGCGCCCCGGGCCGGGGGCTCCGCCACCCGGAACCCCCGAAAAGCCGTCAGCGGAGGGAAGAATTGTCGGTGCCCCGTGGTTACCTGGGTCACAGACCCGACGACCAAGGGGCACCGACATGGCCGCACCGAAACTCGCCGACCGCGCCGCCGACTCGATCGCCTGGCTGACCACCGTCACGCCGAAGGGGCGCCCCGCGCCCCGGCCCGTGTGGTTCGTCCTCGACGGTGACGACATCGTGGTGTTCAGCGAGCCGGGCACCGCGAAGCTCCGGCACATCGAGGCGAACCCCGACGTCAGCTTCCACCTCAACAGCGACGAGCACGGCGGCTCGATCCTCGTCGTCACCGGGAAAGCGCACGTGGAGGCGGGCAAGCCTTCGGAGGCACCCGGGTACCTCGACAAGTACGGCTCCCACTTCGCGGGGATCGGCTTGACCGCGGACGGGTTCGACGCCAAGTACTCCGTCCGCATCCGCGTGGTGCCCGAGCGCTCCTGGGGGTTCTGACCAGTCCATTTCGGACGGTGCGGGGCCGGGAGTTCGTGGGAAAGTCACGGATTCCTGCCCGGTGGACACTCCGGGGTCCGGTTATTGTGCATTCGTGCCCGAACACACCGGCGAAACCCGCAACGAGCAGCTCACCCGCAACATCGGCGAGCTCCTGCAGGAACTGCGCGTCGCGCAGGCCGGGGTGCAGATCCTCTTCGGCTTCCTGCTGTCGGTCGTGTTCACCGACCGGTTCCACGACGCCAGCGGGTTCGAGAAGTCGCTGCACCTGTCCGCGGTGGCGCTCGCGGTGGCGGCCACGGCCCTGCTGACCGCGCCCGCGGCGTGGCACCGGCTGCTGTTCCGCACCGGCAGCCGGGAACGGATCCTGACCGTCGGCAACCGGCTCGTGCTGGTCGGGCTGGTCTGCCTGGCCCTGGCGATCACGTCGACGGTCGCGCTGATCGCCAAGGTGGTCTACGGCGGGATCGCCATGCTGATCATGGCCGTCCTGTGCCTGCTGATCTTCGGGATCCTCTGGTTCGTCATGCCGTTCCGGCTGAACCCGGCCAACGGCGGTCAGCCGACGGGCCCGCCCAAGTAGAGCGTGTCCTCCTGGACGAAGCAGAGCGGGTTGCCGAACGGGTCGTCGGCGTAGAAGGAGCGTTCGCCCCAGAACTGGGTCTCGATGGCGTCGTCGGCCCAGCGGGGCCCGGCGGCGCGCACCCGCTCGAACGTCTCCTCGACGTCGTCGACCGCGAGGTAGACGATCCGCGGGTCCCGCTGTGGGCGCGGCTCGCGGTGTTCGAGCGGCGCTTCGACGCAGGCGAGCACCACGCCGCCGCAGGTGAAGTAGTGCCGGTTGACCGCGATCCGCTCGCCGGGGTTGCCGAAGACGGCTGCGTAGAACGCGACGGCGACCTCGATGTCGTCGACGGGTTGGATCAACCGGAACACCCGGGGGCCGCTCATGCGGGCACAGTACCGCTGTTCATCCGGTGTTCGGCAGCAGTTGCCGGGCTGGTCGGAAGCCGCCCGTAGCTTCCGGCCCGTGACTGACACTTCTCGCCGGACCTTCCTCCTCGGCGCACCGGCCGTCGCCGCCGCGGCGACCCTGCCGAACGTCCTCGGCGCGCCGGCCGCCCAAGCCACCGGCCGGCACCGCCCGGACGCCGAAGATCCGCGCTTCACGCTCGTGGTCATGCCGGACACGCAGTACCTGTTCGACGAGGACCGCGGCGACGCGGCCCCGCTGGACGCCTCGCTGCGGTACGTCCTCGAAGCCGACGACGACAACGTTGTCTTCCTCGCCCACCTGGGCGATCTCACCCAGAACGGCCGGGCGGACGAGTTCGCCAGGATCAGCCGGTCGTTCCAGGCGCTGGACCGCCGCCGGTTCCCGTACAGCACCCTCGCGGGCAACCACGACATCGACGGCTCGAAGGACGACCAGCGCGGCGCCTCGCCGTACCTCGACGCGTTCGGCCCGCAGCGCCAGCGCAACTCGCCGACGTTCCGCGGCGCGACGAAGGACGGCTACAACAGCTACCACGTCTTCCGCGGCGGCGGCCGCGAGTGGCTGCTGCTCGCCCTCGACTGGCGGCCCTCGGCGGGCGGCCTGAACTGGGCGAAGCAGGTCCTCGCGCAGCACCCGACGCTGCCGGCGATCCTCACCATCCACGAGCTCGTCTGGGCCGACGACAACGCCCAGGCGCAGTTCTCGACGTTCGGCGAGCACGTCTGGCAGGAGCTGGTGCAGGGCAACGACCAGATCTTCCTCACGCTCAACGGCCACTACTGGCCGACCGGGCGCACCGTCCGGAAGAACGCCGCCGGGCACGACGTGCACGTCCACCTCGCCAACTACCAGGACCGCTACTACGGCGGCAGCGCGATGGTCCGGCTCTACCGGTTCGACCTCGCGCGCGGCGTGATCGACGTCCGGACGTTCTCGCCGTGGCTGGCCGCGCAGGACCACCTGAGCGAGATGCAGCAGGTGGAGGTCGAGCGCAGCGGCTCGGCCGACTACTTCAGCCTGGAGATCGACTTCGCCGAGCGGTTCAAGGGCTTCTCGCCGGCGCCGGTCCCGCCCGGGCGCCCGGCGAAGCAGCTGGTGATCCCCGGAACCGTCGCTTACTGGCGGTTCGAAGGCGGCCAGGACGGCAAGGCGGTGCCGGACGACGTCGTCGTGCGTGACCAGACCGGCCGCGGCAACGACCTCACGCGCGTCACCGCGCCCGGCAGCGGGCCGGACGCGCTGAAGTACTCGAACGAGTTCTCGCCGCGGCAGCCGTCGCGGGCGAGCCTGCGGTTCGACGGTGGCCGCGACCCCAGCCGGGGCGCGTACCTGCGGACGGTCGACGCGGCCCCGATCAACAAGCTGAAGTTCGAACGCGGCTACACCGTCGAGGCGTTCTTCCGGCTGCCCGCGAACTTCAAGGACGGCCACCACGGCTGGTGCGGCCTGTTCGCCCGGCAGGGCAGCGGTGCGGCCGCGGGCAAGACCGGCGACGACCCGCAGGAATCGGCGGCGACACTGTCCCTTTCGGACGGTGGAGAGCTGCAGTGGGCGGTGTACCCGCTGAACCAGGACCGGACCTCGACGAACTGGGGCCACGAACTGCCGGTGGAGAAGTGGTGGCACGTCGCCGTGGTCAACGACGGCCGGCGCACGACGATGTTCGTCGACGGCTGCCCGGTGGTCCGGAACCCGGCCACGCCGGCGGTCGGGCTCGCCGATCCGGGCGGTTCGTGGCTGGTCGGTGCGTCGTCCTACGACGGGAAGGTCGACCGCAGTTTCGCGGGGCTGCTGGGTGACGTGCGGGTGGTCGACCGGCCGCTGAACCCGCGTGAATTCATGCTGGGCTGAGCCGCTCCGAAGAGGCCCTTGACAGCGGGTGGACAATAAAAAATCGGCGTGCTCTTCGAAACGCAGAAGAACTCGCCGAACCTGATAGGAGTCTAACCGCTGTGAGGGGAACTTGTCAAACCAGGGGTACGACGAGGAATTGCGGGAAGAACGGGCCTACGTCGCCGCGCTGTACGAGCGGCTCGACCGCGAGCGCGCGGCGGCGCAGGCCCGCTACCACGGTGCACTCGGGCAAACCGAAGTGACGCCGGGGGAACGGGAGGACGACGTCCGCTGCCGGTCGCGGGAGGCGGCCCGGCTGGACGTCGCCGACAACGGGTTGTGCTTCGGCCGGTTGGACGCCCTTTCGGGCGAAATCAGCTATATCGGCCGGGTCGGTCTCTTCGACGCCGAAAACGACTACGAACCGTTCCTGCTGGATTGGCGGGCGCCGGCCGCGCGGCCGTTCTACGTGGCCACGGCGGCGCGGCCGGAAAACCTGCGCCGCCGCCGTCAGTTCCACACGATGGGCCGTCGCGTCCTCGATTTCACCGACGAGGTGCTGGGGCGCCCGGGTGACGCCGAACGCGGGGACGCGGCCCTGCTCGCGGCCGTCAACGCGCCACGCGGCGAGGGCATGCGGGACATCGTCGCGACGATCCAGGCCGAGCAGGACGAGATCATCCGCCTCGGCCACGCCGGGGTGCTGGTGGTCGAAGGCGGTCCCGGCACCGGCAAGACGGCCGTCGCCCTGCACCGGGTGGCGTATCTGCTCTACACCCGGCGTGAGCGGATGTCGCGCAGTGGCGTGCTCGTGGTCGGGCCGAGCCCGCTGTTCCTCGACCACATCGGCCGCGTGCTGCCCTCGCTCGGCGAAACGGACGTCGTCTTCTCGACCACCGGCGACCTGGTGCCCGGGCTGCACGTCACGGCCGAGGACCGGCCGGAAGTGGCGCGGCTGAAGGGATCGCTCGAGATCCTCGGCGTGCTGGCCGCCGCGGTCGCCGATCGCCAGCAGGTACCCGATGAGCCCGTGTCGATCGACCTCGGCGACGTCACCGTGGAGCTCGACGCCGGACTCGTGGCCCAGGCCCGGCTCGAGGCGCGCGAGACCGGGCTGCCGCATAACGAAGCCAGGGTGGTCTTCCGCGAGCGCGTCACGGCGCTGGTCGCCGAGCGCGGTGTGGCGAAGATCGGCGAAGGCTGGCTGACGCGAGCGGACCGCGGGTTGTGGGCGGACCTGCGGGCCGAGGTCCTCGACGAGCTCGCGGACCACGAAACTTTCGAGACCGCCCTCGACGAGCTGTGGCCGTACCTGACGCCGGAGACGTTGCTGGCGCCGCTGTACGAGTCTCCGCGCCGGCTCGCGGCCGCCGGGGCCGATCCGGCGTTGTTCCGCGCGGACGGCGCGGCCTGGACCGTGTCGGACGTGCCGCTGCTCGACGAGCTGGCCGGCCTGCTGGGCCGGGACGAGGCCGAGGACCGCGCCGCCGCCCGCCGGCGGGCGGAAGCCGAGGCCGAGTACGCCTCCGGCGTCATGGACCTCCTGAAGCTGGACGCCGACGAGCTGGACGAGGACGTCGCACTGGTCGCCGAGGACCTGCTCGACGCCGAGGACCTGGCCGGGCGGTTCACCGAGCGCGATACGCGCGACCTGGCCGAGCGGGCGGCCGCGGACCGCGACTGGACGTACGGGCACGTCGTCGTCGACGAGGCCCAGGAACTGTCCGAAATGGACTGGCGGGTGCTGATGCGGCGGTGCCCCAGCCGCTCCTTCACGATCGTCGGCGACCTCGCCCAGCGCCGCTCGGCGGCCGGGGCGACGGCGTGGGGCCCGGTGCTCACGCCGTACGTCGGCGACCGCTGGCTGTACCGCGAGCTGACCGTGAACTACCGGACCCCGGCGGAGATCATGACCGTCGCGGCGGCGCTGCTGGCGCGATTCGCGCCGGCCGTGCGGCCGCCGGAATCGGTGCGCGCGTGCGGGGTCCGGCCGTGGTCCAGACGAGTGACGGCCGATGAGCTGTCCGACGCCATCGACGACTTCGTCCGCGACGAGGCCGGCCGCGAAGGCACCAGCGTCGTGCTGGGGCCGCCGGGGGTGCCGGGAACGATCCCGGCCGCGGCGGCCAAGGGACTGGAGTTCGACGCCGTGCTCGTTGTCGAGCCGGCGCGGATCCTGGCCGCGGGCCCGCGTGGCGCGGCAGAACTCTACGTCGCGCTCACGCGCGCCACGCAGCGCCTCGGGGTGCTGCACCGGGATCCGCTCCCGGCGGCGCTGACCGGCCTCGCCGAGGCCGGGGTGCCCGCGAAGGCCGGGCACCGGCGCTTCCTGTAGGGAACGGGGGTGGCGGGCGGCGACGCCCGTCATCCCCGGCCGCTACGCCGTGAGCCGGCCCCAGGAGTAGTTCTGCTTGGCCAGCTTCAGGTACACGAACAGCTCGGTCCCGGACACGCCCGGGATCTTGCGGATCTCTTCGCCGAGCACGTCGAGCATGTGGTCGTCGTCCCGGCAGACCAGTTCGGCCAGCAGGTCGTAACGCCCGGCGCACAGCACGACGTAGTGCACGTTCGTCAGCTCGGCCAGTTTGTCCGCGACTTCCCGGGGATCGACGCCGTCGACGTTGATGCCGACCATGGCCTGGCGCGTCAGGTCCACGTTGGCGGGGTCGGTCACCGCGACGATCTGCATCAGGTCGTCGCGCAGCAACCGCTGCACGCGCTGGCGGACGGCTCCCTCCGAAAGCCCGACCGCCTTGGCGAGCGCGGTGAACGAGGCCCGGCCGTCTTTCTGGAGCAGGTCGATCAGTGCTCTGTCCGTATTGTCCAGCGCGCGCGCACGTGTTTCGTCACCCATGCCGTCCCTCCCTGTGTTTCGGCATGTGATTTGTCAAGTGCGCAGCGTATCGAGACCTGCGGAGAAAGCGAGCCCTCTGCGTCAGCTTCGCGCGATTCGACGTACACGCCGCGCTCAGCCGAGGAATCGGTGGTCGAAGCCGAAATCGACAAGGCTTTCCGAGGCGGTTTTGTGCGCCCGCGCACAGCCGGACGCGCGCACCCGCCCACGCCGGGTAGCGTCTGGCCGCCCGGTCGTACCGGCAACCCCCATTTCCCGGCACCCCAGGAGGATCACCGCATGTCGGAGGCCGTGGCGCTCGGCGCTCCCGCCGTTCCCGCGAAGGGACTGCGCGGCGGTGCGCTGGGCATGGTGTCGTCGATGGTCATCGGGATGTCGTCGACCGCGCCGGCGTACTCCATCGCGGCCACGCTCGGGCTGATCGTCCTGGCGGGCACCGGGTTCAAGGCGGCGGCGTTCGTGCTGCTCTCCTTCGTGCCGGTGCTGTTCGTCGCCTTCGCCTTCCGCGAGCTGAACAGCGCGGAACCCGACTGCGGCACCAACTTCACCTGGGCGGCGCGCGCGTTCGGTCCGCACGCCGGGTGGTTCACCGGCTGGGTCGTCACGGTCGCGCAACTGCTGGTGATGAGCAGCCAGTCCGCGCTCACCGGGCGGTACACGCTGCTGCTGTTCGGCGCGTCCGGGGCGGCGGACAACCGGTGGGTGACGACGGCGATCGGTGCTGCCTGGCTGCTGGCGCTGTGCTGGCTCTGCCACCGCGGCATCGAGGTGTCCGCGCGGGCGCAGTGGATCCTGCTCGGCGTCGAACTCGCCGTCCTGGTGCTCTTCTCGGCCGTGGCGCTGGTCCGCGTCTTCGACGGCACGGCCGGGCCGCAGGCGACGCTGCCGCGGCTGGACTGGCTGTGGCCGGGCGGGGTTTCCGCCGGGACCGCGGTTTCGGCGGTGCTGCTGGCCGTGTTCATCTACTGGGGCTGGGAAAGCTCGCTGTCGGTCAACGAGGAGTCCGCCGATCCGCGGCACGCGCCGGGGCGCGCCGCCGTGCTGTCGACGGTGTTGCTGGTGCTGAACTACCTGCTCGTGACGGTCGCCGCGCTGGCGTTCGCCGGGATCGGCGCCGACGGGATCGGCCTGGCGAACGAGGCCAACTCCGAAGACGTCCTGGCCGGCCTGGGCGGCGCGGTGTTCGGCGACGGCGGAGGCGGCAAGGTGCTCGGCGTGCTGCTGATCGTTTCCGTGCTGACCAGCGGCGCGGCCACCAGCCAGGCGACGATCATGCCGGCGGCGCGCACGACGTTGTCGATGGCCAGTCACGGTGCCCTGCCGCGGTTCTTCGGCCGCGTGCACCCGCGGTTCCGGACGCCGACGGTGGCGACCTGGGCGTTCGGGCTGGTGTCGCTGGCCGTGTACGTGCTCCTGGCGCTGGTCAGCGACCACGTGCTGGCGGACTCGGTGGACGCGGTCGGGCTGACCATCGCCATCGAGTACACGATGACGGCGCTGGCCTGCGTGTGGGTGTTCCGCCGGACGCTGTTCGCGAGCGTCCGCAACTTCGTGCTGCGCGGGCTGCTGCCGTTCACCGGCGGCGTGTTCTTCCTGGCCGTGCTGGTGTTCGCGCTGATCGAGTACGCGCGGCCGGACGCGGGCGAGACGACGGTGTTCGGCATCGGCGGCGTCGCGGTGATCGGCGTGGTGTCGATCGTGCTCGGGGTGCCGCTGATGTTCGCGGTCCACCGCGCCTGCCGCGACTTCTTCGCCGGCCGCCGCCTGCCGCGCGGGTTCGTGCCGCGCGGCGGCGACAGCGTGGTCGGCATGGTCAGCGTCGTCAGCCCAGATCGCGTCGGCTGAGGTCTTCCTCGGTTTCGCGGCGCACCAGCAGCGTCGCGACACCGCCCCGCACGCCGACCAGCGGCGGGCGGCCGACCTGGTTGTAGTTCGACGCCAGCGAGTGGTGGTACGCGCCGGTGCACGGCACGGCCAAGAGGTCGCCCGCGTGCAGGTCGGCGGGCAGGCTGATGCCGTCGGCGAGGACGTCACCGGCTTCGCAGTGCCTGCCGACCACGGTCATCGGGACGCGCTTCGCCGCCGAACGCCGTCCCACCAGGCGTGTGGTGTACCGGGCGCCGTAGAGGGACGGCCGGGCGTTGTCGCTCATGCCGCCGTCGACCGCGACGAACGTGCGGCTGCCGCGCTTGACCGCGCAGACGCGGTAGACGGTGATCCCGGCGGGCCCGACGATCGCGCGGCCGGGCTCGACCGTCAGGCGGGGCAAGGGAAAGCGGTGTGCCGCGCATTCGTAGGCGAGCGCCACGCGCAGGCGCCGCGAGTAGCCGCCGAGGTCGAACGCGGGCTCGCCGCCGACGTACGGCACCGCGTGCCCGCCGCCGAGATCGAGCTCCCGCAGCGTGACGCCGTGGGTGTCGCGGATCCGGACGAGCACCTCCGCCATCCGCCGCGCGGCCGCTTCGTACCGGTCGATCCTGGTCACCTGCGAGCCGATGTGGCAGTGCAGGCCCTGAAGCCGCAACCCGGGTTGTTTCTTGACTGCTTCGACGGCGGCGTCGACGTTGTCGGGAACGCCGTCGAGGAGCGAGAAGCCGAACTTCTGCCCTTCGGTGCCGGTGCTGATGGCGGCGTGCGCCCCGGCCGCGACGCCGGGCGTCACCCGGATCATCACCTGCTGAGCACCGTGGGCGAGCGCGCCGAGCTGCTCGATCTCGTCGAGCGAGTCGACGACGATCCGCCGGACGCCGTAGCCGAGCGCGGCCTTCAGGTCCTCGGGAGTCTTCGCGTTGCCGTGCAGCAGCATGCGCTCAGCGGGGAAGCCGACCGAACGCGCGACGGCGATCTCACCGGCGGAGCAGGTGTCGAGCGACAACCCCTCTTCGGCGACCCAACGCAGTACGGCCCGCGTACAGAGCGCCTTGCTGGCGTACGCGACTTCGACGTCCGGCAGCGCTTCGCGGTACTCACGTGCGGTGTCGCGGACCTGCTGTTCGTCGATGAGGTAGGACGGCGTGCCGAAGCGGGCTGCGAGGTGGCTGACGGGCGCGCCGGCGAAGAGCAGTTCGCCGTCTTCGCCGATTCGGGTGCTTCGCGGCCAGACTCCTGGCTCGAGGTGGTCGGCGGCTTCACAGCCGAGGCTGGGAAGAAGCTCGCTGAGCGTCACGGGTGCCTCCGGGCATCACGGCGGATCGGATGTCGCCAGAACACCCCCGCGGACGCCGCCGGAGATCACCCGTGAATGCCGTCCTGACGGCTTCCGGGCGCTCGCTGACGCGTTGTTAACGCGCGAGTAACATCGGCCACACCCCGGCTGACCTGCGCAGAGCGGCTGCTGTGGTCGGGACGGGGTGTGGGGTGGCCGGGTGCGTTCGGCTCGCCTGCCGGGCTGCCGAGCGGGATCCGGCGGCGAGGTGGTCGGCTGCCTGCCGTGTCGCGGACCGAGGCGATTCCCGAGGCCGAGCGCCCAGTGATGCACAGCTGCACCCGTGCGTGGCCGCGAGCCAGCCGGGCAGGGCGGCGCGCATCGTGCGTTGGCCGCCGCGCCCGGGCGGGTTCGGTCAGGGTGCCTGGTGGTCCGCCGCCGAGCCGCACACGCAGCCGCGGTCGGCTCCCTGGCCGGCCGCCGTCGCCGCGCAGTAGCGGCGGGCGATCGCGTCGTGCGTGCCCAGGGGGTGCGGGCAGCTCGGGCACTGCGTGCCGTTGCGGGGGACCTCCGGCGCGTCGGGCACCGGGGCCGTCACGCTGCCACCTTCGCTGTCCGCAGGGGCTCGCTCACCGCGTGGAGGTGCTGCAGCACGTACCCGTACGAGCGGGGCCAGCTGCACTCGGCGTAGGAGATCTCGTGCCGGGCGCAGAAGTCCCGGACGATCACCTGCGCGTGCTTGAGGTTCGGCCGGGCCATGCTCGGGAACAGGTGGTGCTCGATCTGGTAGTTCAGCCCGCCGAGGGCGAAGTCGGTCACCGGGCCGCCGCGGATGTTGCGTGAGGTCAGCACCTGCTTGCGCAGGAAGTCGAGCTTGTGGCCGGCCGCCAGCATTTCCATGCCCTTGTGGTTGGGCGCGAACGAGCAGCCCATGTACAGCCCCCACAGGAACTGGTGCACCAGCACGAAGATGATCCCGGTCAGCGGCGACAGCACGATGAACACCGCGGCGAGGTAGGCCACGAGGTGCGCGATCAGCAGCGCGGACTCCAGCTTGTGCTTGCGGACGTCCCCGCGCCACACCGCTTTCACGCTCGAGACGTGCAGGTTGAGACCTTCGAGCAGGAGCAGCGGGAAGAAGAGGAAGGCCTGGTACTTCGCCACCCAGCGCAGGAAACCGCGCTTCTGGGCACTCTGCGCCTTGCTGAACGCGAGCGCGGCGATGTCGACGTCCGGGTCCTCGTCCTCGTGGTTGGGATTGGCGTGGTGGCGCGCATGCGTGCCGATCCACCAGCCGTAGCTCAACCCGGTAAGTCCACCGTGGACCAAGCCGGTGGCGTCGTTCGCCTTGCGGCTGCGGAAGATCTGCTTGTGCCCGGCGTCGTGGCCGATGAACGCCAGCTGCGCGAAGACCATCGCGAAGAACGCGGCGAGGAACAGCTGCCACCACGAGTCACCGAGGTAGACGAAGGCGACCCAGCCGCCGCCGAACGCGGCGAGGTTGAGCCCGATCCGCACGGCGTAGTAGCGGCGGCGCCGCCGCAGCAGTCCCGCGTCCTTGATGAGCCGCGACAGCTCGGCGAAGTCGCTGCCGGGCATCGCGGGAGTATCCGAAATTTGCGTGGAAGTCATCGGCACACCGCTCTGGTTAAGTCGTAACGGCTTGTCCAGCAACGGTTTCCAGCCCTGACGGGGTCTGGGTCCGGTTCGGGAAAGGGCACTGGGGCCTGGTCGCGGTGGTACCGCGCCCTGCCCACAGCCTCCCACCCGGCGCCGTCGTTGGCAATTCCCCGTTGACCACCGAAGAGGTGTACAGTCAGCCACATCGGGATGACGGTGACCTACCACACACCCGAGGCCTTCCGGCCGGTTCGCCTGCCGGAGACAGGAGTCGCAGCCGGGTTCGTGAACCCGTTCGTCTCGCAGCCGTGCCGGCCGTTCGACCGGCGAGCAGCCGCCCGCAGTCGCGCAGAGTGACGCCCGGGGCGCCCAATCAGGTTGCTACAGCGAGGTTCGTGTCCGGAAGACCCCTGTCAGCGGGCGGCTCGTCGACGAGCCGGGGTTCGGCAATGTCGCCGCCCCCCGACCCGCCGACGAGCCGCCATTCACAAGAGCCCCCACGAGGAAAGCAGTCCGGAGAGCTGTTCTCGTTCGGGGCCGGTCAGCAGCCGGCTCGGCGGCCGGACGTCCGGGCGGCACAGTCCCAGCTGGCCGAGCGCGTCCTTGACCACGCTGACGTTGTTGGCGTTCCCGTTGGCGGCCCGGAGTTCTTCGAACGGCCGGATCCGCTCCCAAACGGTCATCGCCGCCGGATAGTCCCCTGTGGACAGTGCGTGGACCATCTCCAGCGAGATCGCCGGGTCGACGTTCACCAGCCCGGACGTGAAGCCGGTGGCGCCGACGGCGAAGTAGCCGGGTGCCGAGAGCTCCGCCAGCCCCGCGATCCACACGAACCGGTCGAAGCCCGCGTCCCGGGCGACCGAGCCGAACCGCACCGGGTCCGGCACCGCGTACTTCACCCCGATGACGTTCGGCGCCGCCTCCCCGAGCGCGCGCAGCTGCTCACCGGCGATCGCCGGGTTGCGGACGTAGAGCACGACGCCGAGTTCCGGCACCGCCGCGGCGATCGTCGCGTGGTAGTCGACCCAGCCGTCGCCGGAGATGTACGGGTGCACCGGCTGGTGGATCATGATCATGTCGGCGCCGGTGTCCCGCGCGTGAGCCGCGGCCCGCGTCGCCGACGCGACGTCGTGGCCGATCCCGGCGAGCACGCTCGCCCGGCCCGCCGCGGCTTCGACGGTGACCTCGAGGCATTGCCGCGCTTCGCCCGCGTCGAGGGCGTAGAACTCCCCGGTGTTGCCGTTCGGCGTCACGACTTCGATGCCGCCGGTGATCAGCCGGTCCACCAGTTTCGCGTACGTCTGGCCGTCGACGGCGCCCTCGGCGTCGAACGGCGTGACCGGGATGGCCACCACCCCGGACAGCCGCCGCCTCTGCTCCTCGAACGTCATCGGGCCCCCTTCGGATCGCCGGTCTCGGTGGTGCGTTCGCCGGGCAGCCCGAAGCCGACCCGGTCGATGAAATCGGTGATGTGCTGGCGCAGCAGGTGTTCGGTCTGCCGGGCGTTGCCGCTCTCGGCGGCGTTCAGGATCGCCCGGTGTTCGGCCGCTTCGCCCTGCCAGGTGGGGCTGATGCCCCAGCCGGTGACGGTGATCAGCGCGGCCTGGTCGCGCAGCCCGTCGAGGACCTCGACCAGCAGCGGGTTCCCGCACCCGGCGTAGAGCGCGCGGTGGAACAGGCGGTTCGCCAGGCTGGCCTTCGCGCGGTCGCCGGCGGCCGCGCCGGTCTCGACCCCGGCCAGCACCTGCCGCGCTTCGCCGAAGTCCGCACCCCGCTCGACCGCCCGCCGGACGGCTTCGGGCTCCAGCAGTGCCCGCAGGTCGTAGACCGCGTACGCGCCCTCGGCGTCCATGACGCGGACCGCGGCCCCCTTGTACGTGCTCATCGTGACCAAACCGGAACCCGCCAGGATCCGCAGGGCCTCGCGCACCGGTGTCTTCGACACTCCCAGCAGGGCGCCGACCTCGGCTTCGACGAGCGTTTCGCCGGGCCCGAACTCCCCGCTCAAGATCGCTTCCTTGATCGCGTCACGCACGAAATCCGTCCGCGAGACGGGCGGCGGCGGCCTCCGGGCCGAAGAAGTGCTCGCCACTGGCATGTCCGATCTGATATACGATGCGACATACAACATTATCACGGACCTAGGGAGCAGCCATGCAGCGTTGCACCGGCTTCCGATTCCGACGAGTGCTGCTGGCGGTGAGTCTCGCCGCCGGTCTGGTGGCCTGCGGCGCGCCCGGCGGCGACGGCGGCCAGGCGGCGAACCCCCAGGCCGTCCCCGACAAGCCGGGCAAGCCCGTCGAGCTGAACATCCTCGACGTCGCGGGCAACCTGCAGCTCACCAAGCAGATGATCGAGAACTTCAAGGCCGCGCACCCCGAGGTCCTCGCGAAGGTCACCTATTCGACGGCGCCCGCGCCGAGCATGGCGGGCAAGCTGAAGGCCGAGCAGGACGGCGGCGTCGCCCAGACCCACCTGGTGCTGAGCGGGACCGACGGCCTTTCCGCCGGCATCGCGAACGGCACCCTGGCGAAGGTCCTGCCCGACTTTTCGGGCCGGTTCCCGAACCTGATGCAGAACTACCTCGAGCCGGCGGCCAAGATGCAGGAGCTGGCCAACGGCTATGGCGTCGAGGTCGTCTACTACCCGTCGGGCCCGCTCCTGGAGTTCAACCCCGGCGCGGTGCCGGCCGCACCGGCGTCCCCGCAGGAGCTGCTCGACTGGGCGAAGGCGCACCCGGAGAAGTTCCAGTACGCCCAGCCGTCGAACTCCGGCCCGGGCCGGACGTTCCTGATGGGCCTGCCGTACCTGCTCGGCGACAAGGATCCGAAGGACCCGGACAAGGGCTGGGACAAGACCTGGGCGTTCCTGCAGGAGCTCGGCAAGTACGTGAAGTACTACCCGTCGGGCACCACGGAGACGATGAAGAACCTCGCGTCCGGAGCGGTGGACATGATCATGTCGACCACCGGCTGGGACATCAACCCGCGCAAGCTCGGCACCGTGCCCAACACGGTCAAGACGGCGATCATGCAGCCGATGCACTGGGTCACCGACGCCCAGTACGCCCTGATTCCCAAGGGCCTCTCGCCCGACCAGGAGTCGGCGATCCTGCAGCTGATCGCGTGGATGCTCAAGCCGGACCAGCAGGCGATCGCCTACGACGACGGGTACTTCTACCCCGGCCCCGCCGTCAAGGACGTCACCCTGCAGATGGCGCCGCAGAAGAGCCAGGACACGATCAAGCAGTTCGGCCGCCCGGAGTACGAGCAGTGGATCGCCGAGTACCCCAAGGAGACCTCGCTGCCCGCCGAGCAGCAGGTCAAGGCGTTCGACAAGTGGAACCAGCTGGTCGGCGGCTCGAAGGTCGGCAAGAAGTGACGTTCGGGCAGCTGCGGCTGGACGGCGTCTCGCGCAGCTTCGGCACCGCGAACGCCCTGCGCGGCCTCGACCTCGCCATCACGCGCGGCGAGTTCGTGGCCCTGCTCGGCCCGTCCGGCTGCGGCAAGTCGACGGCGCTGAACTGCCTGGCCGGCCTGCTGCCCCTGACCGCGGGCAGCATCTGGCTCGACGACACCCGGATCGATGGGCAGCCCCCGGAACAGCGCGGGTTCGGGATGGTGTTCCAGAACTACGCGCTGTTCCCGCACATGTCCGTCCGCGCCAACGTCGGCTTCGGCCTCAAGATGCGCAAGGTCGGGCGCGCCGAGGCCCGCCGGCGCGTCGACGAAGCGCTCCGCCTGGTGCAGCTGACCGAGCACGCGGCGAAGTTCCCCGCGCAGCTCTCCGGCGGGCAGCAGCAGCGTGTCGCCATCGCCCGCGCCGTGGTGCTGGAGCCGCCGGTCGTCCTGATGGACGAGCCGCTGTCCAATTTGGACGCCAAGCTTCGGCTCGAGATGCGGATGGAGATCCGCCGCCTCCACCAGACACTCGGCCTGACCACGGTGTACGTCACCCACGACCAGGAGGAGGCCCTGTCGCTGGCCGACCGCCTGGTGGTGCTGCGCGAGGGTGCGGTGCAGCAGATCGGCACGCCGGAGGAGGTGTACGCCCAGCCGGTGAACAGCTACGTCGCGTCCTTCATGGGCTACCGCAACCTCCTGGACGTGACGGTCACCGGCACGGCGGGCTCGTCGGTCACCGTGGAGGGCGCGGGAGTCCGCCTCGCCGGCCGCGGCACGCTCACCGAGGGCCCGGCGAAGGTGGCGATCCGCCCGGAGGACTTCGTCGTCGGCGACGGCACGGAGAACGCCCTCGACGTGACGGTCGAGATCGTCGAGTACCACGGCCGCGAGCTGTCGGTCTCGGCCCGGCTGGAGACCGGCGTGCCGGTCTACTTCCGGACGGACAAGCGCCTCGCGCCCGGGGATACCGTCAAGATCGGTGTCCCCGCCGAACGGGTCCTGGTGTTCGCGCCGTGACCGCGGCGACGGTCCGTGCCGTTCGGGTCGCGGAGGTGGCGCCATGACCGCCGTGGTGACCGCCCGGCCCGCGCTGCGGCACCGCCTGGCCGAACGCGGCATCGACCGCACCCTGCTGCTCCTGGTGCCCGGCCTGCTGGTGACTGCCTGCCTGTTCTTGTACCCCTTCCTCTACGGCCTCCAGCTGTCGTTCGCGCCGCGCAAGGGCGGTGTCTTCGCGAATTACGCGCGGTTCTTCGGCGACCCCTACCTGCGCGACACCATCTGGACCACGCTGGGCATCGCACTGCCGGCGACGTTCATCAACGTGCTCGCCAGCATCCCGATCGCCTACGTGATGCGCGGCCGCGTCCGCGGCAAGCGCCTCCTGACGACGATCCTGGTCGTGCCGATCACGCTCGGCACGGTGCTCACCGCGCAGGGCCTGATCATGTACGGCGGGCCGGCGGGCTGGCTGAACAAGGTGCTCACCGTCCTCGGCGTCACCGACCAGCCGCTCCCGCTGATCCACAACTACACCGGCGTACTGCTGTCGCTGGTGATCACCGGCTTCCCGTTCTCCTTCCTGCTGACGTTGTCCTACCTCTCGGGCATCGACCCCTCTCTGGAGAAAGCGGCGGCGACGCTCGGCGCGAACGGCGTCCAGCGCTTCCGGCGGATCACGCTGCCCCTGCTGGCTCCCGGCCTGGCGATCACCTTCTGCCTTTCGTTCGTCATGGCCTTCTCGGTGTTCCCTTCGGCCCAGCTCGTCGGCGACCCTGCCAACGAGACCCGGGTCATCTCGATCGCCGCCTACCACGCCGCGTTCGAGGAGTACGACTACTCGATGGGCTCGGCCGTCGCGATGCTCATGGCGGTGGTCATGCTGATCGTGATCGGCCTGGTCATGGCGTGGCGCGGCACGCTGTACCGCGGAGCGACCGGAGGCAAGGGATGACCGGTTGGGTCGCGCGTCCCGGACGTTGGGTCGTCTGGGCCGTCGTCGTGTTCTTCTTCGTGAACCTCGCGGGCGTGGTGCTCTCGGTGGTCGTCGACTCGTTCGGCACGCAGTGGTTCGGCACCTGGCTCCCGGACGGCTTCACCACCCACTGGTACGCCGACGCCTGGCGCGAGTTCGGCCTGTCGGACGTCCTCCTCACGACGGCGATCGTCGCGCTCGTGGTGATCGCCGTGTCGGTGGCGGTCGGCGTCCCGGCCGCCTACGCCCTGGCCCGCCGCTCGTTCCCCGGCAAGCGCCTGGTGATGCTGCTGTTCGTGCTGCCGATCCTGATCCCTCCCATCACTTACGGCATCCCGCTGGCCACCGTGCTCTACAAGTTCCACCTGGCCGGCACGATCACCGGCGTCATCCTGGCCAACCTGGTGCCCTCGGTGCCGTTCGTCGTGCTGACGATGACGCCGTTCATCGAGCAGATCGACCCGAAGATCGAGGCCGCGGCCCGCATGTCCGGCGCGCGGACGGTCTCGGTGTTCACCCGCATCCTCGGCCCGCTGCTGCTGCCGGGCATCCTGGCCGCGTCGATCCTGGTGCTGGTGCGCACGGTCGGCATGTTCGAGCTGACGTTCCTCACCGCCGGCCCGGATTCGACGACCCTCGTGGTGGCGCTCTACAACTCCGTGTTCGCCGCGGGCATCCGCGCCAACCAGTCCGTCGACGCCATGGCGACCATCTACACCGCTTCCATGCTCGTGCTCCTTCTCGTCGCGTTGCGGTTCGTGAACCCGACCCAGCTGGTGACCCGGATCCGGGAGGAAACTTGATCTCGTGTGTTCGACTTTACCGCGAAAAGTCGAACACCTGATCGACACGATCGGGCGAATCTGACCCTTGCGCCTCCCCTGAGGGGAGGTGTCAGGCTGACGGTATGCGCTATTCGATCGGCGACCTGGCCCGCCGGACCGGGCTGACGATCAAGGCCGTCCGCTTCTACTCCGACCACGGCCTCGTGCCGCCGTCCGGGCGCAACACCGCAGGTCACCGCCGGTACGACGACGCCGCGCTCGCCCGGCTCGACCTCGTCCGCACCCTCCGCGACCTCGGGCTCGGCCTCGCCGTGATCCGGCGGATCGTCGACGGGGAAGCGACCATCGCCGACGTCGCGGCGACGCACGCCGAGGCCCTGGAAACGGAGATCCGCGTGCTGCGCCTGCGGCAGGCGGTGTGGACGGCCGTCGCCGCCCGCGGCTCGACCACCGAGGAGACGAGACTCGTGCACGAACTGGCTCGACTGTCCGAAATGGAGTGCATCAGCGACTTCCTCGCCGACACCCTCGGCGACCGCCCCGAGCTCGCCGGGATCGCCCGCACGTTGACCCCGGAACTCCCCGAGGACCCGGCTCCCGGCCAGCTCGACGCCTGGATCGAGCTGGCCGGGCTGACCCGGGATGACGACTTCCGCGCCGCCGTCCGCCGCCTCGCCGACCAGCACGAAATCGGTCTGCGTCGCGACCTGGCCGCCGAGGTGCGCGACGCTGTCGAGCCGGCACTGGCGGCCGGGGTCGACCCGGGCTCGCCGCAGGCCGCGGCGATCGTCGACGGCCTCGGCCGTGGCGCCGGCGAGCTGCGGGAATGGCTCGGCGTGGTGCATGATCCCCGCCGCGAGCGGTATTTGGAACTGCTCGCGGTGATCAACGGGTGGGCGGCTCCGGAGAGCCTGACGCCGGCGCTGGACTGGCTGACCGCGGCCGTGGCTTCCTGACCGGGCTTCGCGCCGCCCGCTCGCGTGGCTGGCCGTAGCTGTGGCCCCGACTCGACCCGCCGCCGCTCGCTTGGCTGGCCGTGGCTGTGGCTCCCCGGCTCGACCCGCCGCCGCTCGCTTGGCTGGCCGTGGCTGTGGCTCCCCGGCTCGACCCGCCGCCGCTCGCTTGGCTGGCCGTGGCTGTGGCTCCCCGG